>JAAYBH010000025.1 GCA_012718935.1 Clostridiales bacterium | reverse complement strand
GCGCTCTGTACGCCGGTGAGGCGCCGGGTCACGCGTTCAACGGCAGCCGAGCAGGCCGCACAGGTCATGCCTTCAATCAAAAGCTCAACCTTCTTGAACGGCTGCGGCTCAATAATACCGTAACCGGCGTCCTCGACGGCCTTCCTGATCGCTTCAAAGCCGAGTTTTGTCTCGTCAAATCTCAATGTTAATTTTTCAGCGGCGATATTGACGTCGGCGGATTCGACGCCGGCGAGCTTTGATACCGCCCTCTTAACAGCCGCCGCGCACGCGGCGCATGTCATGCCGGTGATTGTAAAGCTCTGTTCTGTCATGTCTGTTCCTGCTTTCAGTTACGACCGGTCAATGTATTTTTCAAGTATATATATAATTTCCTCGATTTTTTCGTCGCCGCTCCCGTCGCTCATGGCATCGGCGACGCAGCCGCGCATGTGGTCCCTCAGGATTTTCATATTGGCCTTTTTAAGCAGCGCCTGTACGGCGTATATCTGCTTTGATATATCAATGCAGTACCTCTCGTCGGCGATCATTTTCAGAATACCGTCAATCTGTCCGCGCGCCGTTTTCAGATTGTTCACAACCTCGGTGTCATCCTTATGACTGACCATTGAACATGCCTCCCATCATCACACCCCTGCCCCCCTGGGTGGGGGGTGTCTTTATTCTAGCACAGATCTGCCTCTGATGCAACATGAAGATTTTTTATCATTATAGTGATTCAGCCCCCGCGGCTTTATTCATTTAGTCGACTACTGCGGTACAAACCTTTTCGGCAGCCCTTCCACAGGGCATGTTTCAGTAATATAATAGTTAGTAGTGTTGATCATGGAGGAATTATTTGTGATTCGTTTTAATTGCGACTACAGCGAAGGGGCTCATCCGAACGTGCTACGAAAGCTTTCAGATACAAATCTGGAGCAGACGGAGGGGTACGGAACCGACCCGTACTGCCGGAGAGCCGCTGGTCTGATCAGAGATCTCATCAAAAGGCAGGACGCAGACATCCATTTCTTTGTCGGCGGGACCCAGGCAAACCTGACGGTTATATCCGCCTGTCTGCGTCCGCATCAGGGGGCGATCTCGGCCGATACCGGCCATATCAATACCCACGAGAGCGGCGCCATTGAGGCGACCGGCCATAAAATTTTAACGGTCCCGAGCCCGGACGGAAAACTCACAGCCGCCCAGGTGCGGGAAATTTGCGATACGCATGATAACGACAGCAGCCGGGAGCATTCCGTGCAGCCGAAGCTGGTTTACATATCGAATCCGACGGAGATCGGTACGATCTACACAAAAGCCGAGCTTACGGCGGTTTCTCAAGCCTGCCGGGAGCACGGCCTTATCCTCTATCTGGACGGTGCGCGCCTGGGCTACGCGCTCTGTGCCGCAGGCAATGATCTGGACCTGCCCGCCATCGCCGAGCTCTGCGACATTTTCTATATCGGCGGTACGAAAAACGGCGCGCTGTTCGGTGAGGCGCTCGTCATGACGAAGGACAGCCTGAAACCGGATTTTCGCTATATCCTCAAGCAGAAGGGCGGCATGCTCGCCAAGGGCCGATTGCTTGGCCTGCAATTCATCGCCCTGTTCGAGGATGACCTGTACTTTAAGATGGCGCGCCACGCCAACGAAATGGCCGGGATCATCAAGGGCGCTTGCGTCAAAAAGGGTTACAAATTTCTGACAGAATCCATGACGAATCAGCAGTTCCCCATCATACCCGACCGGATTCTTAAAAAGCTGAAGGAGAACTACGAATACACGTACTGGCAGCCGGTCGGCCACGCTCACAGCGCCGTGCGTTTTGTCACCAGCTGGGCGACACGGAAAACTGACGCCGAAAAGCTGGCGAAGGATATTCTTAACAGCTGAAAATATCGGAGGGGCTGGCCTCGTGTTTTCCCTTTGCGTCTGATACGTCAAAGAGCAGACAATAGACTCGCACAAAGAGTCTTTTGTCTGCCCCAACAGCGTCATCATAGTGCTCGCGGATGTCTCAGGACATCCGTTTATTTTTCTCCAGCGACAGAAAAATATCAAAGGAGAACGCGTCCACGCTCAAGGCAATCCGTGTGATTTTCTCTGCGCTGGCGCTGACTGAAAAGGTTCCGGTCATCAGCGTCGGTGTTGACACATCGACCTTGATCCCGTGATTCGAGAGCTCGGTGCAGGCTGTCGCGGCGAGCATGTTCCCGAGTTCCGCGATAGCACTTTGCGCTATTTCATCAAATTCGTCCAGCTCAACACCGCCCATCATGATGCCGGCAATTTTTTTGGCCGCGTCGGCGCTGATGGCAAAAATCACGTTGCCGCGCAGATCGCCGATAATGCCGATGATGCAGACGACCTCCGGCGTGTGGATCTGGTTCCCTATGTCCTGTATGCCGTTGAGCTGAATCTCCTCGAGCCCAAGCTGTGGCATGACATTCTGAAACGAGTTCAGAAAAGAGTCGTTATATTCTTTATTCATTGACAATCGCCTCTGTTAAATCCGACATTCATAAAGACTTCTCCGAAAACAGTTCCCGCAGTGACGGAAAACGCCGTGTCAAAGTCTGTTTTTGAAATAATAATTGATTCTCCGTAGACGATGGTTGGCGGCGCCACACGAAGCCCAAAGAGCTTATTTGTCTTGTTCATCAGCGAACAGGCGTTGCCGGCGGCAATATTTGAGACCTCCCCCATGATGTTGACGATGTATTCATCCGGCAGATTGTCCGAATTCATCATGGTTCCGGCCATATGACGAGCCGTTTCATTTGATATGTCGAGGATCATGCGGCCGCTGTATTTACCGATAATGCCAATCACAACCGAAATGCCCCTGGAAACCTGGG
>JAAYBH010000163.1 GCA_012718935.1 Clostridiales bacterium | reverse complement strand
GCTCGCTCTCCGACTTTCTTTTGAAAAGCGCCTTTAAGCCCGACTGTTTCCCGCTGACGCCGCGGAAAACGAATTCCGCGATATCCTGCTTTTGTGCCGACTTGAAAATCTCCGTGTCATGCTCAATGGACGCGGAAACATCGCTCTTAAATATTTTGTTCAGCGTCGCTTCGTTGACAGGTATATCGCTCATGCAGTTCATCAAGACCGGCAGCATGACAGCGGCGGTCTCCTCGGCGTTCCTTTCTGCAATGGCTTCGGCGGTCTTGAGTGACTGGAAGTCCTGGCCGAAAAGATACACGATGACGCCCGGCTGCTGGACAAGCTTCTGTATCAGGCCGATGCTCTGATAATCGAGGTCAAGCACTACATAGCGGTATACGCGGCATGCGGTATCCAATATTCTCGCGAGAGTTCGCCCGACATCCTTTGTGATGCCGCTGAGCTTTGTGGAAAGCCTGGAATAGGCGAGGTTGTCGCTGACGTAGCTCGCATAGTCGTCAAAATTGCCCGGCGTCAGGCCGCTGCTGTTCTCAAGCGCGACCATCTCGTCCATATAATAGTCGGCGACGATGTCTGAAAGCAGGGAAATGGCGTCATACGGATGGTTGTAGTCGGTAGACAAAAGAAGGGTCTTATCTTCCTTGGCGGCAAAATATGAAGCGATAATAGACGCCGCAGTGCTGGTGCCGACGCAGGGCCGGCTGCCGCAGACGATAATCGTCTGGCCGAATTTCAAATTTTGTTCATACATCCCGTATCCTCCTTAAGCGGCAGGCGATAAGGACGGTTCAGAGAGTTCGTCCTGGCTTGTGCCGCCGGGCAGGGAATGAGAGGTGCCTTGTGAAACTCCTGTTTCCGCATCATCTGCCGGAGCCGATGTTGAAACGCCTTCGGAAACGCCTTGTGAGGTGCTATCTGTAACGGTATGCGATGTACCAGTCGATGTACCCTGCGAAGTGCCCTCGGAGTTTCCTTTGATATAGATTTCAGCGAGCTCAGGGTTGTTCTTTAACATGTTCAGGACGTTCTCGTTGATATATGTAACGGGATACGCCTCCTGATTGGCCGGGTCGACGTAAATCGTCGTATAGAGCGTTGCCGCCAGTTCGGCGTCTCTGCTGGCATTGACGAGCGCTGCTTCGACCGCGGCGGCCTGGATAAGCAGGAGCTCCTGCTCGGAAAGGCTCAACGTCATGGTGCTGCCGTTAAGCGCAACGACTTCCTTCTTCGCGACAATAACGTCGTCAGAATACCTGGAATCGCCGCCGGTGCTGTATTTTTTCAGGCGGATGTCGATATAATCGCCTTCCTTCATGTACGACTGCTGGTCGACGTAGGAGATATCGACAAACCGCGCTGTCCGGTCCACGATTTCGTTCATGTCTGTCAGCATGCTCCAGGTCAGCATCGTGTTGGCCTGAGTATCATTTTTCAGGACGTATCCCGCCAAATCGTCTCCAAGCAGGATAACGTCGTCCGGAATCGGATATTCGCCGGTCACCGGGATTTCCCTGAACGCGGCGACGGTTTCGGCGTCAAGACCGCGCCCGGATGCGGTGGCGACAAACGCAACTGTGATTGTGTCGGTATCAAAGCCGGTTTGTGCTTTCTTAAACGGGCCGATGCCCTGGCGCCAGAGGGTGAATATCGTGCCGGCGATGATAATAATGACAATCGTTATGATGTACGGCATCAATGATTTTTTCTTTTTCTTTGTTGTTGCTGCTGTTCTCATATTCATGTATCCTTTCTTTTTCAGGTTTGTATCCTGGGTAAGTTTATCCGACTATCAAAACGTCGTCGGGCGGTTCCGCCGTGGATTGCGGGTTTGCAAAAACGAAGAACTCTTCGACGGGCCTTGCGTCGGGCGGTGTCATGGTTGTCTGCTGTTGGCCGGTGGCAAGCGTTATGTCGACAGACCCTTCGCTAAACTCAATGCGAAGGTTTTGAATAAATGAATTTCCGTCTTTCTGTATAAAGTATGATAGATAAGCTTGTTTTTCCGTTATGAAGGCTTTGAGGCTTTCCGCCGATTCCAGAATTATCTCCCTTATCCGCTGTCCGCCCTCAGGAATCGTGCCCGGAAGCTCGATATACCGGTCGCTGACCGGTTTTTCAAGGGCAGTCCTGTATGGAAGGGAGGTGTTGAGGATATTTGACATGTACGAAAGCATGGAGCCGTAGATGTTGATATAATGCTGCTCCGAATTTCTGGAGACGGCTTCGGCCGCGCTCCCAGAAAGAGCAAGCAGCTGGTCGGTGTCCAGAGAAACCTTATAAACGCCGTCTTTCTTTACGACGCCCTCAATTTTTACCGTTTCATTGATGTCCCTCAACAAGGTATTGAAAGACATATCCAGATTGGACGCCCAATACGGCCGGCTTTTCAGTGACGGCAAAACGTGCGCCGGCAGATTGACCGAGACGTAATATTCGGGCAAATCGCTTGTACGGATAAATTCAAGGTCAATGACATGGTTCAGCGGCCCGTCGTTTCCAAACAGCCTGATAGCGTCGGCTGTCTTTATGTACAACTTATCCCCGTCCAATGACAGTGCGGCCGGCTCATCTCCGATATATGACCCGCTTGCCGTCAGCTCGGCCTTGCCGGCGGAATAATTCATGCATCCTTCAATGTGCAGCGCATTGCCTTCTAGAACTATATCTGCCGTCAAACGCGTCCAGCCGCCCTCTTGAGCGGTTATGATTGAGAAAGCTTCGCCCGCAAGCACCCCGGCCTGTTTCGGAATCTCATATTTGAGGTATGAATATGTGAACGCGGCGGCGATTGCGGCGCTCAGTACAAATACCGAAACGCCGATAATAACCAGCCTCAGTTTCCTTTTATTTTTCTTCATATTAAACCTCCGTTGGCATCTTTTTCCTGAAAAAATATACCTGCGCGCTCCGGCCTTTCGAACTTGTGGTTGAAAAAATCACATACTTTACTGTTACTCATGTTTCTGCATTTGTTCTCCGGGCAGGATGTGTCTTTGCCGCAGTGGTGTCCGGAACCCCTGTCCGGGCATGTACCGTAATAGCATTCCGCGATGACGCACGTTTCCTGCCTGCATGCCTTTGTGTACTCATAAGGTGTTTCAATCGTCCTGGACATATCAGCCTTTCCTTTCTGAAAGTATTTTTTTAATCACCAGCTGCGCCCCCTCGGCCGTTATCTCAATATTGACTGATTCCTGAGTCTGGACCAATTCTCTTAATTGAGCGTCAAGGATTTTATCAAAGGCCAT
>JAAYBH010000024.1 GCA_012718935.1 Clostridiales bacterium | reverse complement strand
TGAAAAGTCAGGCGGCGGCATTCATTAAAGAAGCCGAAGGGTGGGTCGGTTATCTTGAAAAGGAGACCGATAAAAACCTTGAAGACTTCAGGGCAAACGCCGGAGATGAAAACTTTACAATCTTCGGCAGATGGTACGGGCTGAACGGGTTCGCCTGGTGCGCCATGTTCGTGTCTTACGCCGCGTGGAAGGCCGGTATCCCCGAGAGCATCATCCCGAAACAGAAATCCTGTACCCGCGATGGGGTCGCCTTTTTCAAGAAAACCGGCAGATGGCGCCCGAGGGCGGGGTACATGCCGCAGCCCGGGGACATTATCTATTTCACAAACGACGGCGGCAGGACGGCCGCTCACGTGGGCATCGTCTGTATGGCCGACGCCTCGGGGGTGACGACAATCGAGGGCAACACAAACGGCAGCCCGGCGCTTGTTCCGAACGGCGGCGGCGTGGCGAAAAAACGCTACCCGCTGGCGTATGAGAGGATTTACGGTTACGGGAGCCCGGCGTATCGGGATGACCGGGCGGCAAACAAGGCGCGCATTCAGTCAAAATGCGGATTCAGCGACCCGGAGGGCTTTTTCGGGTACCTGGACGGATTTCAATATGCCGATGCCGCCTATGAAAAATGGGCGGATAGCTACGAATAGGAGACGGTTATGAACGAATGGAGTATCGTCGGCGTGATCGTCGTGCTGTTTGGCCTGATCGCGGCCGTCGTGACGCCGCTTTTAAAGCTCAACACCAGTATCACGCAGCTCACATGCGCCGTCAGCGTCCTTCAAAAGAACATCGAGGGGCTGACGACCAGGAACAGCGAAAGCCACACAAAGCTCTGGGAGCACAACGGCAGGCAGGATTCGCTGCTCGCCGACCATGAGACGCGGCTCAAAATCATCGAAAACGCGGACAGGGGGGCTTGATGTGGCCGGACCGATAACACGACCGTATCTGGACCCCGACGGCAACTATGTGATGGGATACGTGATCGACAACAGGACCTATAAGGATCCGGGAGGCAAAAACCGTGTCGACGTGGGATCCCGGGTGCTGGGCGACGACGGATCCCTGTACCGGATGACCGAAAACGGAGGCGTCAAAATTTCAGGCGGCAGTACGCAGTCCATTCCGGCGGCGCAGACTTCGGGCGCCGTCACAAGGCCGTATCTGGACCCCGACGGAAATTACGTGATGGGGTATGTCATCGACAACAGGACGTATCAGGACCCTTACGGCCAAAACCGCGTCGGCGTGGGATCCCGGGTGCTGGGCGACGACGGGACCCTCTATCAGATGACCGAAAGCGGGGGCGTCGCAGCCGGCGCGGCTGCATCGGGGAACGCGGCATCGGACCTGCCGTCCGCCGGATCGGCGCAGCAGTATATCAAAGAGATGTACGCCGCCCGGCGGGAGGCGGCGCTGCAGGCCTTCAAGTCCGCTTACGACGACGGCATGAACGCGCTCACCGCCACCGCCGCCGGGCTCCCGAAAAAGTATCAGGCGGCCCGCAATCAGGCCGCCGCCCAGTCTGAAATCCAGAGAGCCAATTTCAATGAATACGCCGCTGCCAAAGGCCTCGGCAGCGGCGCGGGGGGCCAGGCCATGCTCGCCATAGGAAATCAGCTCCAGAGCGACCTGTCGGCCATCGGCAGCGCGGAGGCGGACGCCCTCGCCGGCCTGGAGCTGCAGCGCGCGCAGTTATCCGCCCGGTACCGGAACGATATCGCCAAGGCCATCGCCGACGGCAATTTGGCAGAGGCGGCCGCCCTCTATGACGATTTCATCCGCGCCGCCAATTCCATCCGCTAAACCTTCTGACATAAAAATCCCGCGCCGTCAGGGCGCGGGATTTTGGCTTTCTATCATTTTAGCCGATGATTTTTATTGAGGTGATAATTGGCTGGTCGGCCGGCAGGACGGTCCCGTTATCGTCGATGACCGGCGTGTCGG
>JAAYBH010000162.1 GCA_012718935.1 Clostridiales bacterium | reverse complement strand
TGTGTCCTTGACATGGATTCTCAAAAATCGTATATTTGAACTAACCAGACAAAATGATAACGATTACGGAGGAAGGTATATGGCTGAATATTATGTTATAGAAGAGCCGAAGCAGGCGCCCCAGGATATCAAGCTGAAAGATACACTCCGGCGGGCTGCCTGGCTTGACGACGATGTCGTTAAGGGTGCGCCGTATTTTGACGCCGCATGGGTTGTGAAGGACATCCCGAGAGGGCCGGAGAAACACCTGCATCATCATGAATTTGATGAGTATCTGGGGTTTATGGGCAGTGACGGCTACAACCCGATGGATATGGGCGGCTGCGAAGCGGTGGTCCAGGTCGGCGACGATGAGATAACAATTAAAAAAACCAGCCTGATTTTCATACCGGCAGGGGTCAAGCATGGCATCCTCTCCATGACGAATATCACTAAGCCGGTATTGTGTTATTCCGGCGGGCCGAACGCGGCATATGTCGCGGTCCAACACTGAATCGGCCAAAAGCCTCAATAAAGCCGGAAAGCCCGATGCCATGCATCGGGCTTTCATATAGTGAATCATCAGTCGGCGGCTTACTCTTCTCTCAGGCAGATGGTGATCATTTTTTGCTCGGTGTATTCCAGAAGGCCTTGATAACCGCCTTCTTTACCACCGACACCGCTCTGGCGGACGCCGCCCCAGGGGGCTTCGGCCGCAATGAAGTTGTGGGCGTTGACGGAGAAGGTACCCACTGTCAGCTTCTTGCCGAGCTTGAGCGCGTGGGCGATGTTTCGTGTCCAGATGGAAGCCGTCAGGCCGTATGTATTGTCGTTGGCGCGCTTCATGACCTCCTCCTCGTCACTCCACTTGCACATCACGGCAACCGGCCCAAAAATCTCTTCCCTGTATATCTTCATATCGGGTGTGACGTCCGTGAAGACAGTGGGGCCGATGAAGTTGGCGTCATATTTCCTGCCGTCGAGGACGAGCGTCGCCCCGTCCTTCACGCCGGACTCAATATAGCCCATGACCTTGTTGTAGTGCTCCCGGCTGACAAGCGGGCCCATGTTCGTCTTCGCGTCGAGCGGATCGCCGACCACAAGGTGTTTGGCATGCTCCAGGTATTTCTCCAGGAATTTGTCGTAAATGTTCTCGTGAATATAGTAGCGCCCCGGTGAGCCGCAGGCCTGGCCGCAGTTGTGGAACTGGTGATGCGCAAGGATTTCGACGGCGTGGTCAATATTCGCGTCCGGGAAAAGGATGGCAGGGTTCTTGCCGCCCAGCTCCATGACGAGCTTCTTCAGTGTGGGCGCCGCTGCCTGCATAATGGAAACACCGGTCTCCGTGCTGCCTGTAAAGCCGACACAATCCACATCGGGATGTGACGCCATATAGGTGCCGATCGTCCCGCCGGGGCCCGTGATGATATTCACGACGCCCTTCGGCAGGGCTTCCACTTCGGCAAGTATCTCCGCGAACTTCAGAGACGTGAGCGCATTGATGCTCGGTACCTTGAGCACGCAGGTGTTTCCGGCGGCGATGCTCAGAGCCACCTTTTGCGACATCAGGAAAAAGGGCATATTCCACGGGGTGATCAGCGCGCAGACACCGACAGGCACGCGCTCGAGGCAGTACATTCTGTCGTTGTTGGACGGGATGACATGGCCCTCAAGATGACGGGAATAAGCGGCAGCCTGCTCAAAATTGCCGGCGGCGCCCATGGTGGGGCCGATGGCAATGTGCTCTGGTAGGCCGTGCTCAAGTGCGTCGAGGTGTGCCATTTCCTTCGCGTGCTTCTTTAAGCTCTCGCCGATGCTTGCCACAATAGCGCTGCGCCTTCCCGGCGGCAGCTCGGCCCAGGCCGGGAAAGCCTTGCGTGCGGCGGACACCGCCTTATCCACGTCGGCCTTGTCCGCTAGAGGTGCCGTTCCTATGGGTTCGCCGGTTGTCACATTGACGGTGGGGAAGGTCTTCCCTGATTCGGCGTCGACCCACTCTCCGCCGATCCACATTTTCATATTGCCGTACACCATTGAGCTTTCCTCCATATCGATTTCATTTTGCTGCATATGC
>JAAYBH010000161.1 GCA_012718935.1 Clostridiales bacterium | reverse complement strand
GGCCGGCATCTGAACGAGGGCAATAATCAGGATGGTCCACATTAAGAGCTTCTTTTTTTTATCGAGTTTCATTCTGCTGTCCTCCTATTGGTAGCTAACGACCTATTTATTGTATTTTATCCCGCCAGATAATGCAATGCGTTACCTTTTCAAAAATACGCCAAAAAAAGGTCGCCCGTCAGGCGGCCTTTATATGATATTGCCCAGTCTTTGAAGCACTTCTTCAAAATACGGCGGCAGCTCCGTCTTCAGCCGGATCAGCTCCCCGGTCCCAGGGTGGGTGAATTTTAACTCTCTGGCATGCAGGCATTGGCCGGAAAGCCCTTTTTCCGGCTTCTTACGGCCGTAGGTCAGGTCACCCAGGACAGGATGGCCGATATGGGCCAGGTGCACCCGGATCTGGTGCGTCCGGCCTGTCTCGAGGCGGCACCGCACATGCGTATAACCGTTGTAGCGGCCAAGTACCTCGTAATGCGTCACGGCATTCCTTGAATTTTTATCGGTGACAGTCTGGCGCTTCCGGTCGGTCGGGTGGCGCCCGATAGGCGCGTCGATCGTTCCCGCTTCGGTTTTTATGCTGCCGAGGACAACCGCCTCGTAGACGCGGGATAAGGTGCGGTTTTTCAGCTGTGCCGAGAGCGACATGTGCGCAGCGTCGTTTTTCGCCGCAATCACAAGGCCGGACGTGTCCTTATCAATCCGGTGGACAATGCCGGGGCGGCGCGCGCCACCGATGCCCGACAGACTCTCGCCGCAATGGGCCAGAAGCGCGTTGACGAGCGTCCCGTCCGGATGCCCGGGCGAAGGGTGGACAACCATCCCGCGCGGCTTGTTGACAACGATCACGTCGGCATCCTCATAAACGACATCAAGCGGTATCTCCTGGGCCTGCGTCTCCGGTATCACCGGCTCCGGCAGCGTCACATAATAGGTCTCGCCCTTTGTCAGCCTGTGATTTTTTCGTACAGGCCTGCCGTCCAGGACGACGAGCCCGCGTTCAATCAGCCTTTGAACCCCGCTCCTGCTCAAACCCGACAGCCTGTCGGCGAGAAACAGGTCGATACGGATGCCATCCGTTTCCGCCTCAAGTCTGATCGGTTCCACCGTCGTCCTCCGGCTGTATGCCGTCTCTATCGTCATCGTCTGGCTTTACCGGTCCGGCTTCCGCTTTCCTGCGCCCGTAGAGCATAAATTCCTTTCTCAGGTCATCGTTCTTCCCCGAAGAGAGCAGGTACCAGATACAGAAGACGATTCCCCCTACCGTGATAAAGCAATCGGCGACGTCGAAAATGGCAAAGCGCACAAACTCAAATTCAAAGAAATCGACAACATACCCCAGTATGGCCCTGTCCAGCAGATGGGAAACGGCGCCGCCGAGCACAGCTGCCAGCGCCAGCTTGCCAACGGGATTTAATTTATCCCTGTACCGGATCATTCCCGCAACGAGCAAAATAATAACGACGCCTGAAATACCGACGAGCACCCACCGCATGTCTGACATAAAGCTGAACGCCGCGCCTGTGTTCTCATGATATGTCAGGCGGATAATGCCGGGAATGAGGGGGGCGGTGACGCCCGGCCCCATGTTCAGGGTGATGAAGTATTTAACGATCTGATCAAGCATGACGATGAACGCGGCGATGATAAAATAGATCACATCATTTCTCCTAACCGGGAAGGGGCGGATTTAATATCCGCCCGCTTATTAGCAATTATCCGGATACGGCAGCAACGCACCTGGGACAGAGCTCGGGGTGCTCCTGACTGCCGCCGACACGGGTATCATGAGTCCAGCAGCGGGCACATTTCGGCTCCTGACTTGCTTTGACGGCGATGCGCACGCCCTTGAACTCCTGCCCGTCGTATCCGTCGCCGCTGCCGTTTATAACAGTGACCCTGGATACAATGAAGAACTCCTTCAGGCTTTCGTCTTTAATTTCCTCAAAGGCCGCCGCGCCTGCATTGTCCAGATACAATGTGATTTCAGCATCCAGCGGCTTACCGACGACTTTTCCGGCGCGGGCCAGTTCCAGCGCCTTGTTCACATCCGTCCTGAGGGCAAGCAGCTTTTCCCACTTCGATTCCTCGCCCGAAGCAAAGTCATAGGCCGGATTCGGCTCGGGCATCTCGTTATACAGCACGCTACCGGTATCGTCCCCGCTGCCGTGGGGCATGGCCGCCCATATCTCTTCGGAGGTAAAGGACAGTATCGGGGCGATCAGCCGGACCATGCCATCCAGAATCTGATAAATGGCCGATTGCGCGCTTTTTCGCGACAGGCTGTTTGCGCCGTCGCAGTAGAGGCGGTCCTTAATAATGTCGAGATAGATATTTGACATTTCAACAGCGCAGAAATTGTGGACTCCGTGGTATGTGCTGTGGTATTCATACCGGTCATAGGCCGCGCGGACACGCCCGACGAGCTTGTTGAACATTATGACCGCCCATTTATCGAGCTCCAGCATCTCCTCGAACGGGACGGCGCGGTCGGGATCAAAGCCGGCCAGATTGCCCAGAATAAACCGCGCGGTGTTCCTGATTTTAAGATAGATATCCGACAGCTGTTTCAGAATGTCTTTTGAAATCCGGACGTCGGTTCTGTAATCCGAGGAGGCAACCCAGAGCCTCAGGATATCGGCGCCGTAATTATTGATGACCTCGTCGGGGGCAACGGCATTTCCCTGGGATTTGTGCATAACCTTGCCCTCGCCGTCCACCGTCCAGCCGTGGGTGATGATCTGTTTGTACGGCGCTTCGCCCTTCACGGCGATACTCGTCAGCATGGAGGACTGGAACCAGCCTCTGTATTGGTCGCCGCCTTCCAGGTAGACGTCGGCGGGAGAGCGAAGGCCCGTGAATTCATCCAATACGGCGGCATGCGTCGAACCGGAGTCGAACCACCCGTCCAGCGTATCGGTCTCTTTTGTAAAGTGCGTCCCGCCGCAGTGGGGGCATTTAAAGCTCGCGGGCAGAATGTCGGCAGCCCCGGCGTCAAACCAGACGTTGGAACCCTTCTGTGCGAACAGGCTGGCAACGGCGTCGATGGTCTCCGGTGTGCAGACCGGTTTTTTGCAGTCATCGCAATAGAATACCGGTATCGGCAGCCCCCAGTGGCGCTGGCGCGAGATGCACCAGTCGCTCCGCTCGCGGATCATGGCGATCATGCGCTCCTTGCCCCATTCGGGGTTCCATTTAATACCGTCACACGAGGCGACAGCCGCCTCCTTGATCGCATCGACAGACGCGAACCACTGCTCGGTCGCCCTGTAGATGATCGGATTTTTGCAGCGCCAGCAGTGCGGATAAGAGTGCACGATTTCTTCTGAAGCAAAGAGCAAGCCGCTTTCGCGGAGATCCTCAAGAATCGCCTCGTTGGCCTTGGAATAATGGAGGCCCTTATACTGCAGGGCATCCTCCGTCATGACGCCGCGGGCGTTGACCGGGGCGACAAACGGGATCTGCGGATACCTTTTACAGACGTTAAAATCGTCAACGCCGAAGCCCGGCGCCGTGTGGACACAGCCTGTGCCCGTGTCGATCGTCACATGGTCTCCGACAATGACGAGAGATTCCCTGTCATAGAACGGGTGCTGCGCGACCATCAGCTCCAGGGCTTTTCCGGGAAGCTTTTTTACAACGGTATAATCGGCAACGCGGCCTTTTTTCATAACCTCGTCAACAAGCTCCGAGGCAATAATATAGTATTCATCTCCCGCCCTGACGACGGCGTATTCATAGTCCGGCCCGAGGCTGATCGCCAGATTGCCCGGCAGCGTCCAAGTCGTCGTCGTCCAGATCATGAAATACGTTTTCTCCGGGGGGCACACTCCCTGAAGAACACCTTTGTCGTCCTTGACCCGGAACTTGACGTATATCGAGGTGCACGGGTCGTCGGCATACTCGATTTCCGCCTCGGCTAAAGCAGTCTCATCAGACGGGCACCAATAGACGGGTTTGAGTCCCTTATAAATATAACCGGCTTCGTACATCTTGCCGAAGACGCGGATTTCTTCAGCTTCAAACTTCGGGTCCATGGTCAAATACGGGTTGTCCCAATCGCCGATAACGCCCAGGCGCTTGAACTGCTCCCGCTGTCGATCCACAAAATCCTCGGCAAAAGCGCGGCAGGCATCCCTGAACTGAGGGATGGTCATGCTCTTCCGGTCCAGCTTGTTTTTCTTGATGATGGCGCTTTCGATCGGCATACCGTGATTGTCCCAGCCCGGGACATAGGGGGACAGATAGCCCGTCATGTTTTTGTAGCGGACGATAAAATCCTTTAAAATTTTATTCATTGCCGTTCCGATGTGGATATCGCCGTTGGAAAACGGCGGGCCGTCATGGAGGATGAACAGAGGTTTTTCCTCGTTTTTCTCCATGAGCTTTCCGTATATATCCTTCCTGTAAAACTCCGCCAGCATTTCAGGCTCCCGTTTCGGGAGACCGGCGCGCATGGGGAAATCCGTCTTCGGCAGATTTATCGTTTCGTTGTAATCGACAGGCATAAGGGCTTCTCCTCTTTATATGAATCTTTTCTGAATCTTTGTCAATCCGGGATGACATCATTTGCGCCTATAAATGCTGGGAAACGGGTCGCCGTATCAGCCGACCCGTTTTCGTTATTGTTAGCTGTACGTCAATGGACGGCCAGCCGGACAATGCATCCTAATCGGAAAAATTAGATCCGAACTTGAGATTTTTGAAATCAAATTTCGGTCTCGGTGATGTGGGCTCGTCGTCATCGGGCTTGTCAAATTCATTTTTCGGCCGAAACAGCTTCGTCTGCTCATCGTCGTCCAGGAGCGAGGCAAAGGGATCCGAATCATCTTCGGCCATGTTGAACAGCGCGTCGTCAATCTGCTTGGCTGTGTCGGCAATATCATCCGTCTCCGCAGGCGCCGGCTCTTCATGGCTGATGTAATGCTCCGGTTCCGGCGCATCCTCGTCAGCAGGCGCTGACGGTTCGGCTTCGCGGTTGAGTTCCTCAAGCTTTGACAGGAAAATAGAATGCTGGCGAATAATTTCCTGTGACGCCATAACGAATCTTCTTGTCTCATCTTTCACCGACTTAAGACGCGCGTCTTCCTCGGCGAATTTGCTTTTCATTTCAAGCAGCCGGTCCTTAATATCAATTTCCGTCTGATTTAAGAGGTCTTCGCTCTTCTTCTTCGCGTCGGCAGTGATCTCGTCCCCAAGCCTCTGCGCGGTGAGAAGCGCCATACGCATCGCGTCATCCGTGGAACGGTATTCCTCGACCTTCTCCACCAGGACTTTAATCTTGCTTTTCAGTATGGCGTTTTCCTTATACAGCGCCGAATAATCCGCTGTTAGAGCTTCAAGAAAATCATCAACGGCCGACATATCATATCCGCCAAAGACCGCCTTGACAAATTCCTTACCGGAGATTTCCTGCGGTGTAAGCATTATCCTTCAATCCTTTCCCAAATCAATCCCTGCGTTTTTTCAGCCTGAAATTCTATATTTAATCTTCCGTCAGAAATTGCCTCAGAAATACAGACCGTTGTTTTCGAGCTCGTCAATTAGGTCCCCGAGCAAATCAACATTATACGGTGTGATGATATAGGTGTTGACCGCAACCTTCTTGATTTTTCCCTCCTGAGCATAAGCGACGCCGCTGAGAAAATCAATGAGCCGGCGCGCAATATCCTTGTTCGTCTGTTCAAGATTCAAAACGACCGTTCGTTTTTCCCTCAGGTGATCGGCAATCTCCGCTGCATTTTCAAACCGTTCGGGTTTGACCAGAACAACCTGAAGCTGTGCTGTTGCGTGAATGTTGACAACCTTATTGCTGTCGCGACGCTCTTCAAAACCGCCGTAAGAGCTTCTGGCCTGAGCCGGGGTCTTAGGCGTGATAGGGATTTCCTCGGAAGCCTTCGGCTTAAAATCCTCAAACTCATCGTCATCGTCGTCATATGGCCTTGTCAGCTTCTTCAGTTCATTGAAAAATCCCATGAGAGCACCCCCTTTGTGTTATAATTTATCAATACTGCCGCTCGCCAAAAATGGCCGATCCTATGCGTACCATATTTGCGCCGGCGCCTATGGCTTCAATAAAACTGTCGCTCATACCCATTGACAGAAAATTCATAGAGATATTATCGTATTTTTTTGCTCTTATGTCAACAAAAAGGTTGTACATTTCGTCGAAATAGTTATGATTCGTATTGATCTTTCCAATCATCGGCGGTACAGCCATCAACCCCCGAACAAAAACGCCCGGAAAACCGGCCGCCTGTTCCAGAATTTCCGGCAATTTCTCGCATAATACGCCGGCCTTGTTCGGCTCCCGGCCGATATTGACCTCAATAAGCACGTTCTGCCTGATTCCAAGACTCGCAGCTCTTTTCCCGATCAGCGCTATAAGCTCCGGGGAGTCCACCGACTGGATCATATCGCATAGCCCGACGATCTGTCGCACTTTATTTGATTGGAGATGCCCGATATAGTGGAGCTTCGCATTGGTATAAGCGCCTTCCCTGTTTTTCTCCAGCATCTCCTGCACGCGGTTTTCTCCGATAGCGTCGACCCCTCCGGCAACAGCTTCCCGAACGCTTTCGGCGGATTTCATTTTTGCAGCTGCAACAAGGATGATATCATCCGGGTTTCTGCCCGAGCGCACTGCCGCCTCGCTTATCATTTCACGGACACGCCCGATGTTATCTGCAATCATCATCGCCCCACCACCTTGCCGTCGTACAGATCATTGGCTTTAATGATGACGCTTGATCCCTCCCGGAGGACCGTTCCGTTTTCGGTTCCGTCTTTAACGATGTAGTTTTCGCCAATTTCACTCAGAATATCGATATAGACCTTCTCGGCCTGCAGGCCGGTCAGGAGGAATATATACGTCTTATTCCCGGTTTCGGCAGTCTCGTGATAAACGGCTTCCTTCGGTATTAAAAGGCCGGTCGTCGAACCGAATTCGACCTGTGCCGTCAGCCGGCGCAATGCGGTCATATCAGATATGCCGCGCTTGGCCGAGAAGACGACGACGCATTTCCCGTTTTCCTCCGCGCCGATGCTCACAATCCTCATATCCAGCTTTGCATTGTATTCTTTGGCGAATTTCAAGGTCGCCACAGGTCCGCCCGAAAGCCGGCCGTCGTTCGCTCCGTCCACGATTCCCTGAAGCTTATCGGCATCGGATTTATCCATGACCGCGGCGTAATACCATGTAATGCCGGTAATCAGCTTCCCCAGGACGTCCGTGCCGGTGTTCTGCGGGAAGGCAAAGAGAGCCTCGAGGGAAGCTGGCGTCAAATCAGTAAGCTTTTCGGGTCCAAGGTGCTCGCTGCCGTCAACTGCATATGAAAAAATACCGCTGATGGGCGAATATACCGTACTTGTACCGTCATTTTCACGTAACAGGCCGGCGAGCCTGTCTCTGAGAACCGCAAGCTCTGCATCCGTCGTTTTTTTAACACTGCTTGTAAAAATCGTTTTCTCAATGCCCAGCGCCAGATCCTCAAGGCTGCTGAATTCCTGACGCTGCACCGCTTCTGACAGTGTGAAAACACAGGCCTCCGCGTCGGCTCTTCTCTGTTCGTCCGTTAGGTCTACAGCTTCCTCCGCTTCTTTGATTTCCAATTGCAGCGCATAAATCTCACTGGCCCGCTCTAACGCCGATTCACCCTCGTAATGGACGGCGACAGCTTGTCCGGAGGCCAGCTTCTCACCCTCCCGGGCGAGAAGCGTTATTGTGCCGCCGCCGCCCGGCAGAATTGTCTCACTGCGGACGATATACCCGTCCGCGCTGCAGCTGTCTTCCTCCGTATACCTGACCGCTGCAGCCGTCACCAGGGATTTGTTCGCCTTATCGAAGATATAAAGACCGATATAAGCCGCTATTGCCAGAAAAAGCACGGCCGACATCACCTTTAAAACAAAATCGTTTCGCCGCATCGCCGTCAACATCCCTTTCTAAGCGCCGGCGGATTCCAGGACATGCACATCCTGCTTTTACCCGGGGTGGGTTTCACCGGCTAAGACCCGTTGTTTTCTCCTCCCGACATCAGGCTGATCGTCCGGGACGGTATAATCGTTGAAATGGCATGCTTGTATATGAGCTGCTGTTTCCCCTCGGAATCCAGTACGACGGTGAAGCTGTCAAACCCGGTTACCATGCCTCGGAGCTGAAAGCCGTTCACAAGAAATACCGTGACCTGCTGCTTGTTGGTTCTCGCCTGGTTGAGAAAAATGTCCTGTAGATTCTGTATCTTCGCCATATGTGCCGTCCTTTCTTTCTTTGACGGCGTCAATATCGTAGCATATTTCGCCGCCTCTTTCAATTTTGTTTCCAGACGGCTCTATTGTATCCATTTTATTCCATAATTCTTGTCGAAATTTGCAGCCCGTTATCAAAATCCGGCTCTTTTCCCCACATGATCCACTGAAGGCTTTCATCGCGCCGCAACCAGGACAGCTGACGTTTGGCATACCGCCTCGATTCCATTTTGACACGTTCCACAGCGTCATCAAGGCTCTCCTTGTCCAGGATGACGCCGACCATTTCCTTGTAGCCAATTGCCTGCATGGCCGTATGTGCCCGGGTGAGTCCCATGTCGAGCAGCTTCCTGACCTCGTTCAGAAGCCCTTTTTGTATCATCGTGTCGACTCTCCCGTTGATTCGGTCGTAAAGAAGCGCTCTGTCGGCATAGGAAAGTGCGATTTTGCGCGCCTCATAACGGGGCGGCAATCTTTTCGTCCTCTCATCGTGCTCCGTGATCGTCATCCCGGTGGTCTTATATATCTCCAGTGCCCGCACGATCCTTTTTTTGTCGTTAGGATGCAGCCGGTCGGCGCTCTCCCTGTCGACCCTGCGCAATTCGCTGAGCAGCCGGTCGCCCCCGAGGCTGTCGTAGCGGGCCGAGAGCTCCTGTCGGGCATTCTCGTCGCCTCCGGCTGAAAAGTCTCTGCCCGCAATCAGGGAGTCAATATAAAGCCCCGTGCCGCCCACGAGGATGGGAAGCTTGCCTCTTTTTACAATATCGTCCACGCACGCGGCGGCATCCCGGACATATCTGGCGACGGAGTAATTCTCAAAAGGGGAGACAATATCAAGCATGTAGTGCTTCACGCCAGCCATTTCAACAGCATCCGGTTTGGCCGTTCCAATGTCCATATGCTTGTAAATCTGCATTGAATCGGCGGAAACAATCTCGCCGCCTGTTGCTTTTGCCAGCGCAATCCCCAGCGCTGTTTTTCCCGTCGCCGTCGGCCCGGTAATCACCGCGATTTTAGGTATCATAGGAGTTACGTCCTCTTGAAATTTCTGTCCAGCGCCGTTTTCGTCAGTTCCATCGCAACGGGTCGCCCGTGAGGACAGTAACGGACCTCTCCTGAAAGAACTCTTTCGATAAGCTCATTCAGCTCTCCGGGTTCGGAGCGTCGACCTGCCTTAATAGCCGCCTTGCAGGCGACGGTATGGAGCAGCTCGTCAAAAATCAGGCCTTTATCCGGAACGCCGCCCCGGCGCAGGATTCGCACCATCTCGCCGAGAACGCTCTCAACGTCGTCAATATCCAGCTCGGCGGGAATACCTCGGACGGCAATCGAGGATTCACCGAAAGCTTCGATGGAAAACCCAAGCTCCTCGAAGATGCCGGTATTGTCGAGGAACAGCACCGTCTCCTCCTGCCCGGGTTCGAGGACGAGGGGATGAAGAAGCGTTTGTGACATTGTCACTTGCTTTCGTTTTTTCAATCTGTCAAAATGAACGCGTTCATGAGCCGCATGCTTATCGATCAGCCACAGGCTGCCATCCTTTTCCACCAGAATGTATGTACCGAGCGCCTCGCCGACAAACCGGTACCTCAATTCCCCCTGCCGGATGCCGGACATGTCTTCATGCAGAAGGTCTCTATTCGAGATCTTCTCTTCCGGCACTCCTTCCGATAAACGCTGCTGTGAATAACCGCTAGCGACATCAAAACCGTCGTCTTTTGCTTTATAACTCACTCTTGACTCGTCGCGGACAGGTCTGTAGCCGCTCATTTCCGGTTGTGCAGGGACCCGGCCGGAAGCGCCGCCGCCGTACGCTCCGGGCAGCTTTTCTAAACCTGTCCCCGACTGCGCATGATGAAGCATGCTTTTTGTCCCTTCGGACAGCTTGATTTCCGCTCTTCCGCTTTCGTTTTCAAGCGCCGACAGCGCCGCGTAATAAACGCTGTCGAAAACCTGATGCTCGTTTAAGAATTTAACCTCTGTCTTTGTCGGGTGGACATTGACGTCAACCTGGCCCGGCTTGAGCGTGATATACAGCACGCAGGCAGGATAGCGCCCCGTGAAGAGCGTATTTCTGTAGGCTTGTTCCAGTGCCGCCTGCAGCGTTTTGGATTTCACATACCGGCCGTTGACAAAGAAAAACTGGTAGCTCCTGTTCCCGCGCGCAAAGGCTGGCGCCGACACATAGCCTTCGGCCGTAACCTCGCCGTCACTCGTACCGGCATGCAGAAGGCTGCCGGCGAATTCACGCCCGAAAATGCTGTAAACACAGGAATCCATACGCCCGTCGCCAGGCGTATGGCACTCTTCCTTACCGTCCTTAATATACCGGACCGATACCTCCGGATGCGACAGTGCGCAGCTGATGACCTGCGCAGATACGCTTGCACCCTCCGCCCTGTCCGTTTTCATGAATTTTAACCGTGCCGGCGTGTTGAAAAACAGATCCCGGACGATCATGGTAGTACCTTCAGGGCAGCCTGCAATCACTTTTTGCCGGACGACGCCGCCCTCGACAAGAAGGCTTGTCCCCTCCGCGGTGCCCTTTTCACGCGTCAGCAGCTCGACCCGCGCCACTGCTGCAACGGCAGCCAGCGCTTCGCCGCGGAACCCGAGCGTAGAGATCGCCTCCAACCCTTTTTCATCACGCAGCTTACTTGTGGCGTGACGCAGAAATGCCGTTTCCGCATCCTCGGCTGCAATACCGCCGCCGTTATCCGATACCCGCATATAAGTCATGCCGCCGCCTTTGATTTCAACGGTAATCATTCCGGCGCCGGCGTCAATCGAGTTTTCCATGAGCTCCTTGATCACGGAAGCAGGCCGCTCGACAACCTCACCGGCGGCGATCAGGTCTGCGACGTGAGAGTCAAGCTGCAATATCTTTGACAAAAACCACCATTCCCTTAATTGATTATATCAAAAGCATTTGAGTTAGAGATACAAGATCGGCAGACCCTTGACGTTAATGGGATCGGCGTCAAGGATGACCTGATCCCCGACGGCACACTCAATATTCGTCACATCGATGAGCGTATGCATCATACCCACGTTTCCCAAAACTCTGGCGCGCTGTGCGCCGAGCTTGACAAACATCACGCTTCTCCGGCGTCGGAGCAGATCAATGAAGCTGCGCTCGCTGATGTGCCGATCCACCCCGAAGCCATGGAAATACCCGACCGACAGTACGGCGATTTTTGTCGGCTTCTTCATGACATGACCGCGCTCCCCGCCGATCCGGTGGCCCTTTGGGAACCAGCCGATCTCCTCAATACCGGCCTCGATATAGCCAACTTTGCCGATACCGGGTACATTTTTGCCCGGAATACGGCCCGACAGAGCGGTATCGACACGTACGGCGTCCATCCGCCCGAAATCATATCGAAACAGCGCCGCGGAATCGCAGATATGGGCAACCCCGGGCTCAAAACCCATATCCGTAATTTTGTCGAGCACTTCATTAAACAGGTTAAACTGCTGCTCCGTCAGCTTTTTACTGGTGGCGGAGGCGGCATATGTCGTGAACATGCCGATGATGGCCAGGCTCGACATGTACTTAAAAATGGACGCCATCTTATCCATCTCG
>JAAYBH010000160.1 GCA_012718935.1 Clostridiales bacterium | reverse complement strand
TCACAATGATGCAGGCTCTGTCGTCATATTCGATAGGCTGAAACCCCAGCTTTCTGCGCATGTCGATGACGGGCACGATCGTGCCGCGGATATTGATGATGCCGCTGCAGAAATCCAGTGCGTTCGGAATTTTTGAAACGGGCTGTATTTCGATAATTTCCTGGACAAGCCCGATGTCGATCCCAAAATCAATTGCGTCAATGGTAAAGATCAGATACTCCTGAATATCGTCCTCAGCGCCGGCAGTTAGAAGCTGCTCATCCATGCGGGTCACCTCCATATTGAATAGAATTAAAGGCTGTTGACATCAATTATCAGATTGATTGAGCCGTCGCCCAGTATCGCACAGCCGCCGATGCCGTCCAGGCGCGAAGAACAGTGCTTGAGGAAATTCGGGAGCTTTTTGACAACGACCTGGTATTCCCCGTCCAGATGGTCGAAGAAGATACAGAACTCCCTCTCCTCGGCGGCAATGTGCATGATCATGCCCTCCGCCAGGTCGGTTGCGGCGCCGTCGATGTTGAAAAACCGGCTGAGCCTGACAAGGGAATAGACATTGCCCAGCAGCATGATCATCTCATTGCCTTCCGGATCCATAAAAATATCCTTCACGTCGGGCTTGACGGCGGAACGCACAGAAACGGTGGGGACGATAAAATTCATGTCGCCCACGTTGAATTTCATGCCGTCGACGATCGTCAGCGTCAGCGGGATGCGGATCGTATGCGTTGTGCCCTCGCCGGCGACGCTGTCTACCGTGACCGAGCCTCCGATAACTCCGATATTCTTCCTGACGACATCCATACCGACGCCGCGCCCCGAGAATTCGGTAACCTCTTCCTTCGTCGAGAAGCCGGGCAGGAATATCAGCCCGAATACCTCCTTATCCGTCATCTCCACGTCTGTTTTTGTGATGATGCCTTTTTCAAACGCTTTTTTCAGTATACCGTCCCTCGACAAGCCCTTGCCGTCATCAGAAACCGTGACGATGACGTCGCTTCCGGTCATCCTGGCCTCAAGCTTGATGGTGCCCACCGGCGGCTTGCCGGCGGCCACACGCTTTTCGGCGTCCTCGATACCATGGTCAACAGAGTTTCTGATGATATGTAAAAGCGGGTCGGAGAGATAATCGATGACGTTTTTATCAACCTCGGTCTCCTCGCCGATAATCTCCAACTCTACCGTTTTGCCGACTTTTCGGCTCATATCGCGGACGAGCCGCCGCATTTTCTGAAACAGCGTTGAAACGGGTATCATCCGAATAGACATGACAATGTCCTGAAGCTCATTGATGAGGGAATGCAGCTGTTGGGCTGCCGAATCAAAACTGTCATGCTGCTGATTGTTGAAATCGGCGTTGCTCATCACCATGGACTGGGCAGTGACAATTTCGCCCACAATGTTCAGCAGACTATCGAGTTTGTTGACATTGACGCTGATAAAATTCTGCTTGGCGACCGATTCCAGAGCGCTGTTTTCCGCTGCCCGCTGGTCGGCCTGTTTCATCTGCTGCCGGCTCTGGATCTCCTCGGTTCGCGGCTCCTTGAACTGGCGAATGGCGGCGGGTACCTCCTCGTCGTCCCCCTCGATGGGCAGGATGCTGCAGGACTTTAGAAAGAGTGTCTCATTAAGAATTTCCTTAATCCTGTCAGGGTTCTCCCCGGATTGCAGGAAGACGCAGAAGCCGTTCGAAATAATTTCCTCAGTCGCCTCGTCACTGTTCAGATCCTCCGGGATATGTGCGTATGTAGAACTGAATTTTTTGACGCTTTGGATGACGCCGAAAGCCCTGATGTTTTCCATCTGGCAGTT
>JAAYBH010000159.1 GCA_012718935.1 Clostridiales bacterium | reverse complement strand
GAAAGGAGTTCATTGGCGCCGACAGGCTCCGTCAGCCACTTTTGCCGGATATGCTCCGGCACGATCACCGGCATGCGGTCATGGATGAACGAAAGAGCCGGCGCGGCGGGGCGGGTGAGGATCACGAACAGCGGCAGAGGAGCATCCTTTTCTAATGTGTATAGGCCTGCCATATAGATCGGCGCGCCTGTGCCGATGGCGTATTTTGTCTTCAGCGCGCCGTCCTTCCGCCATTCGTAGTAATGGCTCGCTGGAATCAGACAGCGCCGGGAAGCGTAAGCTTTTTTGAAGGTCGGCTTTTCAACCGCGGTTTCCAGCCGCGCGTTGATGATTGGGCCCTTTCCGTCGTATCTGGAAAAGCCCCATTTCATTAATGCGGGCGCTTTATCCGTTATGACGGGGACAATTTCAGTCGGGAAAATCTCGCCGCGCTTCATTTCGCCGAGCTCGGGAGAGTCCCTGAACAGCCGTTTGACCTGCTCCATAATGGCCTCAAAGCCGGATTCGTCGTCGTCAGGCGGGATATAAAACCGTCCGCACATGAAATCACCTCCGAATATTTACGCCGCATCCTCGAGATATCGGCACCGCGCCTTCAGGCGCATCATGAAGAGTGTCCTGTTCTTCGGCGATATCATCGTCCCGCAGACAACGCCGCCGATGTACTGCCGGACCTCGATTCTCTTCGACGACAGGGCGAGGGAAGACGCTGTATTTTTGCTCAGCTGCAGGCAGATGATATCGTCGTACCGGATCGCCTCCGAAAACGGACCGCATCGGCAGTACAGGTAATCCTCGCGGAATTCATAATAGGTGCCCAGCAGAAACCACATAAGAAAGGCCGAAGCAGCGGCGGCGGACACATATCCAATCAGTGCCAGCTGCGCCGTCAAGCCCATAGCCGCCGTCAGAAACGGTGCGCCGAGCATCATGAATGCGACAGATAAAAGGATAAGGGCCTCGTTGCGGAAATCGACTGCCGATCTGATGCGCATATCATTACCTCCGATTATGGCTGCCGCCGCTCCACAAACCAGCGCCCCAGGTTCGGGTCGGTGATTTTCGGGCTGCGTTCAAAAAAGAGAAAGCTCTCCTTGCCGCACGTGCGGATCGTATACCGGTCGCCCTGGCCTCCAGCCTTCAGGGCGGGGGAGGGGCGGACGTCCAGAATGCGGTCGATGGGATATTCCTGCCCGTCTTCCCATGTAAGGGAGAGGGGCATCAGCTGGCCGCCCTCGGAAAAAGCGGCGGTCACCCTGACATAGACCTTCATGTCTTTGGCAGAATCATGATTGACTTTCATATATCGTCACCAAATGAATGGAAATTTTATAATTAGATTTTTTTAAGAAAATCGCCGCGGGCATGGATCGGCGGGTCGATGACCTTGTAGCCCTTGCGCTTGAGGACGCGGAACTTGAAGTCCAGAAGCTCCGGTGGGACACACAGCTCTGCGGCCGCGCCGAAAAAGGAGATGTCCCCGTTTAAAAGCGCCAGGACCTTATCGTCGTCCATCAGGAAATCGGCGGCAAAAATATTGGCCTCGTATTCGTAAACGGACGTCTCGTCGAACAGCCTGAAATCATGAAAGGCCTTGACGCCCGCCGCTTTGCTGTGCAGAACGGCGTGGCCCAGTTCGTGGGACAGGATGATCCGCCGCAGCTCGTCGGGCAGGTTGCTGTTGACTGTGATGACCTGCGTTCGCGACTGGCAGAAGTAAAACCCCTTGCAGGCGTCGGGCGAATGCCCCATGGGCTCGTTCAAAAGCAGAATACCCATGGCCCCGGCGAGGCGGACCGGATCCGTCTCGTCGTATTTCAGCCTGACGCGCCTGACTTCGTCTGATATGAATTCAATCGACATCCGATCACCTCCCTGACATTATCTATTTACTCATTAGCCTTCCCCTCCGGGGAAGCCTTTTTTATCCCGTCTGGCCAAGCCGGTTCATATCATCTCCGAAATCAAAATGAAAATTCCGGTCGTCGATATAATAATCCGCGTTGACCTTCCGGCTGTTGTTGTTATGAAGGGCGATGTTGTCCGAGAGGTTGTCGTTGACGGCGTCGAACTCGAGGCCCAGTGACGCGCACCAGGCGACGGCCTCGTCGAGGGTTCGGCCGCTGCGGCACGTCCAGAGGATGAGCCGATCGCCGCAGGCGCGGCGGTGCCTGATAAATTCTATGATATCCTGGCGCGGCACGCCGATATCGGGAAATTCATTGGTGCACAGTGTCCCGTCAAAATCAACCGCGTATACCATAATGGATGCTCCTTAAGGATTATCTGATTTCTTCCCGTACAAAATGAGGTGCAGGAGGTCTTCCTCTGTCTCCGCCGCGTCGTAATCTCCGACAAGCTGGTTTTCATAGTGATAAACCATACCGGAGGCTTCGTTTTCCTCGAGCCTGTCTAAAAGGGCCGTTTCACCGCACCGGGATGCAAATTTCGCGAAAACGCGCGACCTCATTTTTTCAAGCAAGCCTTCGCCGCAGGGAAACAGGTCGCATTCCCAGCAGCCGCTGATGCCCTTTTCAATGCAGCAATTGCGGTTGCGGCACCATTCCCTGCCTGCGCACCCCGCGCTCCGGCAGCCGGCGCATGTCCCGTTCTGGCCGCAGACGCAGCAGGCCAGGCCGCAGTAAGCAAGCCCCTTTTCCCTTATCATGCAAAGCTCCCTTTTACAACAGCAGTTTGCCGCCTACGTGCGTTTTTTTCCGTAGGTTTTGCGCGCCTCTTCCTTGGCGGCCCAGTAGGCCTTGGTGACGGCTTCAAAAAAAGCGTCCTTCGCCTCCTGATTGAGGCTGCCGCCGGCAAAAAGCGCGGCGTTGCGCTCCATAAGAAATTCCATCTCCCGGGCGGCGCGCTGGCCGAACCGGCCCCGCGTTTCCTCGATATAGTCCGCTTTTTCCATACCGTACGTCGGGTCGTCAATCTCATCCCGCTCGAGATAGTCGATGGATACCCGGAGCGCTTCGGCCAGCTTTTTTTTCACGTTCTGCCTCGGGCGGACGCCCTCCGTCTCATAGGCGAGCACGGCCCGCTTCGACACGCCGATGAGCGCCCCCAGCTCCTCCTGCGTCAGATTCAGCATCTGCCGCGCCTCGCGCACCTTATCGGAAAATGTTTTCATATGTTCGGCTCCCTTCAGGAAAAATCACAATATGCCATATTTTACGCTGCCGATTTACTTCACATACTTCGCTTTGAGTATTGACAAAACTACGCCGAAGCAGTAAGCTAAAAGTGAAGTTGGTGAAGTATAATTTCATTATAAGCGGCGAAACTTCATCTGTCAAGTAGAAGTTTTCATTTTCTTGCTGAGTTGCAGCGCGAGAGTCCCGTTTGCAGCAGTTTTTCTTTTACGGAGGTGCGTTCATATGGCGGAATCACGAACGATACTCCACAGTGACCTGAACAGCTTTTACGCCTCGGTTGAAATCATGCTCCACCCGGAGCTGCGGGGGAAGCCCGTGGCTGTCTGCGGGTCAACGGAGGACCGGCACGGGATTGTGCTGGCCAAATCGGAGCAGGCGAAAAAGGCCGGAATCAAGACGGGGATGGTCAACTGGGAGGCCAAACGTCTTTGCCCGGAGCTTGTTGTGATCCATCCGACATTCGGGCAGTATTTGAAGTACTCAAAGCTCACGCGGGAGATTTATAGTCGGTTTACCGACAGGGTGGAGTCCTTCGGGATGGACGAGTGCTGGCTCGACCTGACAGGCTGCGGCTGGGGCAAGGGGAAAGATATCGCGGATAAAATACGTGAAACGGTGAAGGCGGAGCTGGGCCTGACGGTCAGCATCGGCGTGTCGTTCAATAAAATATTCGCCAAGCTCGGCAGCGACATGAAAAAACCGGATGCCGTCACCGTGATCGGCGAATCGGATTTCAGGGAAAAAATCTGGCCGCTGCCGTGCTCGGAGCTCATTTACGTGGGCTGGTCCACGACGCGGAAACTGACAGCTTACGGTATCCGCACCATCGGGGATATCGCCAAGGCCTCGCCGGACTTTTTAAAGCAGCTTTTCGGTGTCGTTGGGGTGGGGATCTGGGCGTACGCCTCGGGGAACGACACCTCCCGCGTCATGCCCGCGGACTACGAGGTGCCGATCAAATCCATCGGGCACGGCATCACCTGTGTTGAAGACCTTGAAAACACCGAGGAAGTCTGGAGGGTGATGCTTCAGCTGTCTCAGGACATCGGATACAAGCTCAGGCAGAACGATTTTCTGGCCAGGGGCGTACAGATTACCATAAAAGACAACAAGCTGGCCTGGAATCAATACCAGGCACAGCTTGAAATCCCGACGCAAAGCCCTATGGAATTAGCCAAAAAAGCGCGGTGGCTGTTTGAGAAGCGGTATGACTGGCGACAGCCCGTCCGGTCCGTGACGGTTCGCGCCATCAATCTGGTCCCAAGTTCCCAGCCGATCCAGATGCTGCTGTACGATGACCCTATCAAACGTGAAAAGCGGGAAAGGCTGGAGGACGCGGTTGAAGATATCCGGGCCCGCTTCGGCAAGGGCGCCATCTATAACGCCTGCCTGATGGGCGACCTCAAAATGCCCGGCCTCGGCTTCCACGAGGTCAATATGCCGGGCATAATGTTTTCGTAGCGCTCAAAACGGTGTGGCCTTGACCATAATGCCGGGGATACCGTCCCTTATCGCGTTGGTCAGGTATACTTTGAGGTGGTATGCGTAATTGACATACACAAAAATATCATCGCCGTCAGGGCCGCTGTTGAGGTCATACAAAACAAAATCGTTTTGCATCAGCAGGCGTTTATACCCGTTGACAGCATCCTCTGTATCACCGGAAATATCAGATACCCTGTAGGCATAAAACGTAGAGCTGTTCATGGCGGTGTATTCTGTATAATAAGGCGTCGTGCCGGTATACAAGCCGAAATCGGGCACGGGGTAATACCCAGGGAAGTAGAGCGTCGTTGCCTCGGCTGTGCCGCCGGTCACAGTTACGCCGACGGCTGTCTCCGCCAGGACCGAATCATCCGCGTCAAGCAGCCTGACCGTGACGGCCGTTGCCCCCGAGGAAAGACCGATGATCGTCAGGGGAAAGGTCTTGCCGACCGGAATGCCCCAGGTACACGAAGCAACGGATGGATCGCCGATAACGAGGATGATCCTGTTGAAATCAAGGGAACTGACGGTACAAGTGACCAAAACCGCAGCGCCTTTCGCGGCCGATACTTCCGACGGCGCCGCATGCACCGCCATACTCGTCGTTTGCTGCTGATCCGATGTTGCTCCGCCTGTTCCGCCGGCTATGATTTCAAAAGGTACTCTGATGCTGCTGTCGGCCATACGCGCCACGATCGTTGCGACCTCGGCACGCGTGATCGTGTTGTTCGGATTGTAGGTGTGGCTGCTGTCGACGCCCGACAGGATACCTGCCCTGTAAAGGTTATAAACTGCGGCGCCGCAGGACTGGCTTATGGATACGTCCGGGATCGCATTGTCAGGGATATTGTTAATCGGCAGCGTTGCTTCACCCGGCAGGGCTTTATTAAAGATGACGGCCATGTCCGACCGGGAGGCATAGGCCGTATAATCCGGATAGGGCGATATAAGACCCCGGGACAGCGCGTAATCGATATACGGCTGATACCATAAAGACTTTCCGTTTTGGAGAGTCAATACGCCGGTATTGTAAATTTCGTTGAGGCAGGCCGCGAATTTTACCGCCTCCGCAATCGTCATGTTCTGCCCGGGTGAATAAGTGTCCGGCGTCGTGCCGTTGACAAGTCCGAATTCATAAGCGAGGCGCACCTCATCGGCATACCACTCCGCTGCCGGGACATCCGCGAACTGGCCGGCTGCATATGTATGCATTTTTTGGAAATTCGATAGAGTTCCCGCCGCGAGAACCGTCAGAGGTAAAACATACAAGGCCAGAATGCTTGCGAATAAAAGTGACAAAAGGCGCTTTTTCATGACAATCCCCCGATGCAGTTAAATAAAAGAAGCTCTTATTATTTATCGGCACAATCTGGGATTTCATTAAACGCAGCAAAAGAAGGCGCCGCTTATCGGAATTCCGAAATCAGCTTGAAATGGTTGCGTTCAAAGTCGATCAGACCCTCGTCGCGCATTTTGCTGAGCTCGGAGGACATGGCGCTCCTGTCAACGGAGAGGTAATCTGCCATCTCCTGCCTTGAAAACGGGATGTCAAAATAGTTCTTACCGGATTTTTGCGCTTCGGCGGAAAGATAAGCCAGCACCTTCTCCCGCGTCGTGCGTTTTGAGAGCTGTTCGATTTTCTGCATCAGCATGATATTCTTGTTCGCGATGATCTCCAGCATATTTGAGATCAGCTGGTTGTGGAACAGGCAGGCCGCGGAGCAGGTTTTGATGATTTTTCGGCAGTCAATGAGCATAATCTCCGTCTGTTCAACGGCAAGGACACTGACCGGGATATGAACCGTATGAGCGCAGGAAAAGGATTCGGCGAACAGCTCCGCCGGACCGAGCTGGGAGAGAATATCCTTCCGCCCCCAGAAATCCTCCTTGATGACATGGACGCTGCCGGTCAAGATCAGACCGACATAGCTGACGCTGTCGTCGGCCGACAGTATGAACGTGTTTTTTTCCGCCTGCCGGACGGTGGCCGACAGGCAGGGGAGGATCTGGTCAATATCCTTGTCCTCAATGCCCACGAACAGCGGGCATTTTTTAAGAACGGGCAGATATTTAGTCATTTTCAAACAGCTCCAGACATTGTTAAAAAATTTTCAATTCCGTTGCAAAAACAACATACATCTGCTGCTCATTGTAGTACGATGAGGCCAACAAATCAAGGAGGACAGCAACATGATCCGTAAAATCATTAAAATAGACGAAGAAAAGTGCAACGGCTGCGGACTGTGTGCCGGCGCCTGTCACGAAGGCGCCATCGACATGGTGAACGGAAAGGCGAGGCTCACACGCGAAAACTACTGCGACGGCCTGGGAGATTGTCTCCCCGCGTGCCCGACGGGTGCGATCACCTTTGAGGAGAGGGAAGCCCCGGCTTATGACCACGCCGCCGTGCTGGCGTCCCAGGCGGCAAAGAAGGCGGAGAAGGAACCGCTTCCCTGCGGCTGCCCCGGTTCGCAGTCGAAAAAGCTGGAGAGAGGAAGTGCTGCTCCCGTTCACAGCGAAACGGTAGAAAGCGCGCTGACCCAGTGGCCCGTCCAGATCAAGCTGGTGCCGCTGAACGCGCCGTATTTTGAGAATGCCAACCTGCTTGTCGCCGCCGACTGTACCGCTTTTGCATACGGGGATTTCCACAGGAAGTTCATCCGGAACCATGTGACGCTCATCGGCTGCCCGAAGCTGGATGAAGGCGATTATGCCGAGAAGCTGACGGAGATCATTAAACGCAACGACATCAAAAGCGTCACCGTCGTCCGGATGGAAGTCCCGTGCTGCGGCGGCATCGAAAACGCCGTCAAACGCGCGCTCCAGAACAGCGGCAAATTCATCCCCTGGCAGGTCGTCGTCATCTCCACCGACGGAACGATCATTGAAGAATAATTGCATTTGTGGGAGACGCTGTCCTCAGCGTCCCACTAACATTAAAGTATATTTTAGGAGGATTAGTTCATGAGTATGTTTTGTTTCCAGTGTGAACAGGCGGTCGGGTGCAAGGGCTGCACAGGCAAGACGGGTGTCTGCGGCAAGACGGAGGAGGTCGCGCTCGGGCAGGACGACCTGACGCGGGAGCTGATTGGCCTGGCCGTCGCTTATGAAGGCAAAACGCCTTCCGAAAAAGCCGTCAGGCTGATGATCGAGGGTCTGTTTACGACAGTCACCAACGTCAGCTTTGACAAGGAATCGATCGCACAGCTGACGTCAAAGGTCAAATCCGAAAAGCTCGCCGCCGACCCCAATCTGAAGCTGGACTGCGGAACGCCCGACGAACCCCTGAAGCTCTGGAGTTCGGACGAGGACATCCGCTCGCTCAAATCCCTCATCCTGCTGGGCTTGCGCGGTGTTGCCGCTTACGCGTATCACGCGCTTGTACTCGGCCGCGCAAACGACGAAGTTAATGAAATGTTCTTTAAAGGACTCCGGGCTGTGGCGAAAACCGACGCGGCGATGGATGACCTTCTGCCGGTGACCATGGAAGTCGGCCAAATAAACCTCAAGTGCATGGAAATGCTCGACAAGGTCAACACCGATACCTACGGAACACCCGTTCCGACCACCGTGCCGCTGACCATCGAAAAAGGGCCGTTCATCGTCATTACCGGCCACGACCTGTACGACCTGCAGCAGCTTCTGGAGCAGACAAAGGACAAGGGCGTTAATATTTACACCCACGGTGAAATGCTGCCCGCCCATGCGTATCCGAAGCTGAAGGCATACCCGCACCTGAAGGGCAACTTCGGAACCGCCTGGCAGAACCAGCAGAAGGAATTCGCAGATATGCCCGGCGCGGTCCTCTTTACGACCAACTGCCTCATGCCGCCGAAGGACAGCTACCGCGACCGCATTTTCACAACGGAGCTTGTGGCTTATCCAGGCCTTGTACACATTGGTGACGATAAGGACTTCTCACCTGTCATCAATAAAGCGCTGGAGCTTGGCGGCTACAAGGAAGACAGGGTCATGACCGGTATCAACGGCGGTACGACGGTCACAACGGGCTTCGGCCACGGGACGGTCCTGTCCGTCGCCGGAACGGTCATCGACGCCGTCAAAGCGGGCGCGATCAAGCACTTCTTCCTGGTAGGCGGCTGCGACGGCGCGAAGCCGGGCCGCAACTACTACACAGAATTTGTTAAGAAAACGCCTGAAGACACCGTTATCCTGACGCTGGCCTGCGGTAAATACCGTTTCAACGACCTGGATCTGGGCGCCATCGGCGGACTGCCGCGCATCATGGACATGGGCCAGTGCAACGACGCCTTCAGCGCGATCAAAGTCGCCGTCGCTCTTGCAGAAGCCTTCGGCTGCGGCGTCAACGACCTGCCGCTGACCCTCGTCCTCTCCTGGTATGAGCAGAAGGCCGTCTGCATCCTGTTGACGCTCCTGTCCCTGGGCATCAAAAATATCTACCTCGGGCCCACGCTCCCCGCGTTCGTCTCCCCGAATGTGCTGAACTTCCTGGTGGAGAACTTCAATATCTCCCCGATCTCCACACCGGAGGAAGATCTGACGAAAATCCTGAACAAATAAAGCTTCATAGCCAATGACAGGGTTTGTCGGCATCCGCCCGCGCCCTGGCATATAACATAGAGGCTGTCTCGTCAAATACATTTTGTCAAGGTGTTTTGTCCAATTACCCCACTCATACGCAAAAAAGGCCCTGCATGACCTGAGCTATCAGTCATACAGGGCCTTTGCACTTCTTTGTGTTATCGCCGTTTACTTCGCGTCGTACTTCAAAATGTTATACAAAAACTGCGCACCCTCGGCTCTGGTGGATGTCCCTGACGGGTTCAGCGTCCCATCTCCGTTGCCCTTGACCAGACCCAGCTTGGCGAGGTTCTGTATCGCGTCGCTGTACTCGGTCTTGACGCCGTTTTCGCCTTCCCAGTCAGAGAAGATAATCCACTGCTCTGTAAACATCTCGGGCAGCATGCCGCAGGCGTCCATAGCCTCATAGGCCATGAAGAACATCTCCTGCCGGGTTATGGCGTCGTTGGGGTTAAAGCTGTTATCCTCATCCGCAAGGGTGATGCCCAAGGCCTTGGCCGTAATTACATGTGGCTGCGCCCATTCGGGAATATCTGCAAAATCTGCATAGGGCGCTTCCAATGTGCTCGCGTCAATCTCTACATCCAGTGCGCGCATCAGCATGGTCACAAAATGCGCCCTTGTGATGGTGCCGCTGCGGTCAAACAGGTTATCACCAACGCCCTCGACGATGCCACGCGCCGCCATGTAGCCGACAGCCTCATCCATCCACAGCCCCTTTGTATCTGCAAAGCTGCCGATTTCGCTAACCTCCGCGTCATAGATTCCGGCTTTGTGCACCTTGGCGCTCATAAGACCGACAGGAGTGCCTTTGAACCATGTATACCAGCTGCGCGGGATTATTTCCCCGTATTCATCAACCATCACAATTTGGTGCGTCGAGATATCCATAGGTGATGTGTACGCCATAGAGACCGTCACGGGATTGGCATAATCACTCCAATTAATCTCCTTGCCGTTAGCGTCGGTCAGCTCGAAGATCACCGAGCCGGGCCGGAGCCCAAAGCGGAGCGTCTTTGCAAGCTTTCTCATACTCTCCAACGCGCCGACCGGGAAGCTCAGCTTCATATCCAGCACCGAAAATTCAAAAATTTGCAGCTTGTCATGCGCAATCAGCTTGGTCAGGTCAATCTCGATCATCGCCGACTTCATGCCGTCGATGCCGCTCACCGCGATATTCAATACGCCGTCAGTCCCGATAGCGGCGAGCAGCTTTTCAAGCTGCGCAGGGGTGGGCTTGAGTGTAACAACGCCGCTCGCGCTGATAGTATAGTTTACATCCACGCCGCCGAT
>JAAYBH010000023.1 GCA_012718935.1 Clostridiales bacterium | reverse complement strand
GCGGCATCGTCACGACCGAGGAGCTCCGGGGCTTCGACGTGACGGTGTTTGCTTCCCACGCCCATATGGATCACTTCATCCCGGCTGTTTTAAAATGGGGCCGGGAGGTACCGGAGCTTCGCTATGTGCTGTCGTACGACATCAGCGCCGGTGGGACGCCCAATGTCACAAAGGCGTTCCCGAACGCTGTTTATGACGCCGGCGGCATCAGAGTACGGACGCTGAAATCCACCGACGAGGGCGTAGCGTTCATTGCCGAGGCTGACGGTCTTAAAATCTACCATGCGGGCGACCTCAACTGGTGGCATTGGGAGGGCGAGCCGGAGCAGGAAAACGAAGCGATGGCGCAGGCATACAAGGGGGAGATCGACAAGCTCAAAGGCGAGACGTTTGATATCGCCTTTGTCCCCGTCGACCCGAGGCTGGAGAAAGAATACCTCTGGGGACTCGATTATTTCATGAAAAATTGCAGCGCAAGGGTCATTTTTCCCATGCACTTCCGTAATGCTTACTCAATTTTCGACCGGCTCTTTGCCGATTCGGCGACGGAGGGGTACCGCGACAGAGTGGTGAGGATATCGCACCGGGGAGAACGGTTCGAATTATAGAAGAAAAACTAAACTCCTATGGTTTCATAGGAGTTTTAGCTTGATTCAAATTCTTGCGCCGGTTGGCTGCACGATGGTGACGTTCGTTGCGCAGAGCTTGCCGTTTCTCGTATCCGTTTCTATATCAAACGTGACCTTCTGGCCCTCGCTCAATGTTTTAAAGCCCTGTGACGCAATGCCGGAGAAATGGACGAAGAGGTCGTCGCCGCCGTTGTCGTTTGAAATAAAGCCGTAGCCCTTGTCCGAGTTGAACCATTTTACTGTGCCGCTGTTCATGAAATGCACCTCCGATGATAGTGTTTCCGCGAATCACGTTAAAATCTCCGAATATATTTGTAAATTAAAGAAAAATACGCGGCAGGCTTGTACGAAGGGCCTGCCGCGATAAGAGGTTTCCAATACTATCTTTTGTATAAAACCGTGACTTTATGCCGCGCTTTTTGCTATCGGCTATTTTTTCCTTCAGGCACTGGATTTGACGAGGGTGACCGCTTCGTCCCTGATTTTTTTGACGCGGCTTTTGACAAGAAACATCAGCAGAACCGGAACAAGGGCAGATGCCGCCGCCATAATATAGGTTCTTGTCACGTCGCCCTGGAGGAAATAGGCTGAAATCGTATTGAACAGCAGCGAGGAGAAGCCGAGTGCCAGCATGATCACGCCGTAGTTCGTGCCGGAGTTTTTCGGCCCGAAAAAGTCGGTGGTAAACGCGGCGTTGATGGAGGCGGGACCGCCGTAACCGAAAGCGATGATGCAGATGGCCAGAACGAAGCCCGCACCCTGTGCGTTCAGGATCATAAATACGGCGCCGATAAATGTCAGCACGGAAAGGATGATGATCGTCGTCGTCCGTCCCAGCTTATCGGAGACGGCAGCCATAATTAACCGCCCTCCCGCGTTGAACACGCCCGTTAACGAAACGACCAGGATCGCAGCGGATTCGGACAGGCCGCGCGTCATGCCAAGGTTTTTGATGAGCGGTACGGACAGGGTCCACGTGCCGTTAATGAACAGAAGCTCTATGAATATCAGCCAGAACGTCGGTTTTTTCATTGCTTCAAGCAACGTGAAATCCCGGCCTGTGAAAATCCGCGCGGACACGGGAGCCTGTGGAAGTGCTTTGAGGTATTCGGCCTTGGGGAGCCTGACGAACAAAGTAGCGATGAGACCCAAAACCAGGAAAACGCTTGCCAGCGTCAGGAAAACGGGCTTGAAATCGACGACGCCGTCCGTTGAGAATGACGCCATGAGCGCCTGGGAGACAGGGGTGAAAACGACCGTTGAAAAGGCAAAAGCTGAGACCGAGAGGCCCGAAGCGAGGCCTTTGCGGTGCGGCAGCCATTTCTGGACGCAGCTGATGCAGGCGGCGTATGCGAAACCGGAGCCGAGGCCGCTGAGGACGCAATAGGTCAGGTACATCCAGTTGATCGTGGCTTTCGTTAAAAAAGCAGTCAGACCAATGCCGACGGAGAACAGGATGACGCCGGCGACGGCTGTCAGGCGGGGACCCCTCCTGTCGTTCAGAATACCGCCAAACAGATTGCCGGCGCAGAACGCGAACAGCATAAAGGAGGAGACCATCGTGGCTGATTCCGGGGACCAGTCAAAGGATTTCATAATGGGGGACCTGAAGACGCTCCATAGATACAGGATTCCGACACAAATCATAATAACGAGGCAGCTGACAACGGGAAGAATCGACGAACGCTTAGTTTGCATGCTATGAGTTTCCTAACTTTTAATGAAATAACAAATAATTCATAGCAGATCGTTAAATTAAAGTCAAATATTTGACGCATGCTGCGCAGCTTTTTGTCGGATTGCCTGAAAATTATTTGTAAAAAAAATAAACCCTGTGACATCTCACAGGGTTGTATTGAATAAATATTCAAAGTATTAGCTTGCTTTTGCATCCTGTTTTATTGAGCAAAGCGCTTCCGGAGACATGGCGGCATCTGCGTCCGTTTCACCGCTTAAGAACCGCTGAAGTCTAGCCTTCAGCAGGCCTGAGAACACTCCTAAAAGCCTGCCGACCCCGAGGGCCGCCGCGACCGTGCCGATTCCGAGACCTTCGATCCCGCCCAGGACAAGGAGGGACAGGAGGAGCGCCAGCGCCGCCGAAGCGCAATCGTAACCGATTTTCACGCTGTGCAGCTTGAAGCGGCCTTTGAGTGCGATCGCCTGAACCGTCCCATCCGTGGGGAGCGCCATGAGTGATGTATTCAGATAGAAGAAGACGCCCAGCGCAACGAAGACGATACCGAAGGCCAGATAGACAAAACGGATAATATAGCTGTCCGTCACAGGCAGAAACGATGTCAGCCATAAAGTGGCGTCCGTAAAAAAGCCGAACAGGAAGGTGACTGCGATCTGCAGGAGATTGACCGGCTTGTAATCGCGCCGGAGAATTATGGCCTGGAGCACCAAATTGAAGATATAAACAAGAGCTGTCATCGTCCCGAGAGACAGGCCGGCAATTTTTGAAAGCACAAGCGGCACCGATGAAACGGGCGAGACGCCCAGGTCCGATTTGACGGACAGCGCGATTCCGAGCGCCAGAATAAACAGGCCGAGCGAATATATTAAAATTTTCTTGATCCATACAGATATCGTGCGTAACATGCTGAGCTCCTTATCCAGTTGAGACAGTTTCTTCTGACTTAATGATACCATAAACGACATTTTTAAGATAACAGTTCTTTGCGTCGTGGTTACAACCAAAAGACGGCTCCCTGCCGGCACAAAACTTGAGGTTCTACACTTTGCATAAAAATTTCCTGCGGATTCATGCCGAATGGCTAATTTTTGCACAAGAGCAGAATTCATGCCCTTTTAGACTTGACGAGAGTCACTATACGTTGTATCATTGTTTGTACAATTCGGAAAATGAACACAATATATAGTGTTTTTTGTTTAATGTTTTAAAGGGGTGTGCGGCATGCCGATAACCAGTATAAAAAAGAGAGACGGAAGGATTGTCCCGTTCGATGTCGGAAAAATTACGAAGGCCATCAAGAAAGCGTTTGATGCGACATACAGACCCGACAACGACGATACGGCGGCTTCCCTGGCTGAAAAAGTGATTTCCATTCTGGAGGTCGAAGGCGCCGAGGTGCCAGAGGTTGAGCATATCCAGGATATTGTGGAAAAGGTCCTGATGGACAACGGTTTCATCACGACAGCAAAGGCTTACATTCTCTACAGGGATCAGCGGAGCCGCCGCCGTCAGATGAACTCGCGCCTGATGCAGACCTTTAATGAAATCACGTATGCCGACGCGCGCGACAGCGACGTCAAGCGCGAGAACGCCAACATCAACGGCGATACGCCCATGGGCGTTATGTTCAAATACGGATCCGAGGGCGCCAAGCAGTTTTATCACATGTTTGTCCTGAATCCGGACCACTCAAAAGCCCATACCGAAGGCGATATTCATATTCACGACCTGGACTTTCTGACGCTGACGACGACGTGTACGCAGATCGATATCCTCAAGCTGTTCAAAGGCGGGTTCTGCACAGGCCACGGCACGCTGCGGGAACCAAACGATATTGCGTCCTACGCGGCGCTGGCGTGTATTGCCATCCAATCCAACCAGAACGATCAGCACGGCGGCCAGAGCATTTTCAATTTTGACTACGGTATGGCCGAGGGCGTCAAAAAGACGTTTGTCCGGTTGTACCGCCAGAACCTTACCAAAGCGATCATGCTCTGGAAAGAGCTGAAGGACGATATCGAGGACGATATCAAAGATATGATCGCCGATATCAGAGAACGCACCGGGCTGCAGCCGACGCTGGAGAATAATGAGGCATATTTAAGCGAAGAGCTGCCGATATTGTTGAGCAAATTCGGTGATGACGAAGAAGGCGCGAAGAAAGCGCAGCGGCTTGCCCTGCATTATGCAGCCAAGGAGACAAACCGCGCTACCTATCAGGCGATGGAGGCGCTCATCCACAACCTGAACACCATGCATTCCCGAGCCGGCGCACAGACGCCCTTTTCCTCCATCAACTACGGTATGGACACCTCACCCGAGGGCCGTATGGTATTGAAAAACGTCTTGCTGGCTACGGAAGCCGGACTGGGAAACGGCGAAATTCCCATTTACCCGATTCAGATTTTCCGCGTCAAGGACGGCGTCAACCTCAATCCTGGAGAGACAAACTACGACCTGTTCCAGCTGGCCTGCCGCTGCTCGGCAAAGCGGCTGTTCCCCAATTTCGCATTCCAGGACGCGCCGTTTAACTTAAGATATTATAAAGGCACACCG
>JAAYBH010000022.1 GCA_012718935.1 Clostridiales bacterium | reverse complement strand
TTTCGTGCGCGTTTACCTGATAGATGCGCTCCACCGACGGAAAACCCGCTCCCGGCTTTTGCGCCGCGTATTCCATCAGCGTCAGCGCGGCAGCATAATAATCGTTGAGGAATCCGGTGTCGTCCAGTCCGGCGGACCTGGTCCGGACCTCCGCTTGATGCAGGAGCAACAGGAGCCGGGCGTCATCTTCCTTTTCCATGCACAGCCGATAATCCGCGAGGCGTTGCGCGTTGCGTTGCGGAAGCTGGGCGACCGGCGCCAGCTTATAAATAAAACTCTCCTCTGATTCGTTTGCTTTTTTCAGGATAGCTCTCGCCGCCGCGTACATCACCGGTATGCCGGATTGGCTTGCAATCGCCGGGGACATGGCAAAGGAAATATCAAAGTCCTGCGCGGAGCAGCAGGATTGCACCACCATCTCCAGTACCTCCTCCAGCAACGCGGGAAAATCCCGCGCGGAGCCCGCCCATCTCTGCATGAGAAATACAACGGTATTCTCGTGTATGTCCGCCACCATGTTTTCCACGTCGTCTCCCGTTACATCCTGGACGGCAGCCTGCACGTGCAAAAGTCGCAGCTTGGTCATATCCTCTTCCACGACGCTATGAAGCTGCCCCACAACCAGATAGATCGGCAAAATCGGCGAAAGCCCCAGCGTTTCCGCACAGCGTGCCAGCTGCTCGGGCATTCCGTAATCCCCGTGCAGACAGTGCAAAAGGGTCTGTCTGCGGTATAGCAGCTTGTAGCGGTCCAGCTCCTGCTGAAAGTCTGTTTCCTGCTGCCGGGCATCCAGCAGCTTATTCAGCTCACGAATTACCCGGTGCACCTCGTGCAGGATGTGTTCATCGTCCTCTGTTTTGAGAATATAGCCGTCTACACTGACACTCACCGCGCGTCTGGCGTATTCAAACTCGGCGTAGGCGGTAAGCATCAATACCTTGCAATGGCTCCAAGCGCGGCGCGCTTCCACGGCGATGTCCAACCCGTTGCCATCCGGCATGCGGATATCCGAAAGCAGGATATCAATGCGCCTGGTGTGCAGGATTGCGCGCGCCTCCTTCGCGCCATAGCAGGGAAAGAGATTCAGGTTCAGGTCTTGCTGCATGTCCAGCAATGAAACGATCCAGTCCACGACGAACGTCTCGTCGTCGACGATCAGCACATTCATTCTCCGCATGATGGCTCACCCTTCCCCCTGTTCCAACGCGTGCTTGTCCTCCGGCAGCGTGCGCGGCAACTGCAGCGTCACGCGCAGCCCGCCTATTTCCGCGCGGGACAGCAGCAGCCCGAATGGTTCGCCGTAGTACAGCTGCAGCCGTCTATGGATGTTGATCAGCGCGGACGTGTCCTGTCCAGGCTTGTCGTAATAGGTCAGCTTCTGTTCCAGCGCGCGAATCGCCTCATCGGCAATATCGTTGCCTGAATCCTCAACAATGATGAAAATATGCTGGACATCCACCTCAAAACGCAAGATGGCGCGACCATTTTCCGTTGCGTGTGCGAGGCCATGCTCAATGGAGTTTTCCATCAGCGGCTGCAGAATCAGGCGCGGAACGATATACTCCCGCAGCGCCTCCGGTACCGGCTGGATTTCAATGCTCAGCCGCCGCTTATACCGCAGGGCTTGAATCATCGCGTAGCTATGCACATGCGCCCATTCCACCGGCAGCGGCACAAAGCTCTTCGCGTTCCGGTTAATATACCTGAAATACTCTCCAAGGTAGCGGGACACGCGTTCTGCCGTCTCATAGTCGCCCTGCTCCAGCATCCGGTCCAGCAAAAAATAGGAGTTGTACAGGAAATGCGGATTGATTTGCATTTGCAGCTGGGTCAGCTCCATGCGCTGTGTGTATATCTCGCTCTTGTACAGGCGGTTGATCGTGTCGTTGAGCTTTCCCGACATTCGGTTAAACGCGTTCATCAGGTAGACCAGCTCACCCGCGTCCCGCTTCGGGGTCACACGGACGCTGTAATCTCCGTTTTCAATGCCGCGAAAGCCTTGAACCAACCGCAGGATAGGCTTGCGCACCATGGACAGGCTTAGCCAGCAACACCCCACAAACGCGATAAGCGCAAGCGCCAGAAAGGCATGGAGAAGTCCGCGAAACTGATCCAGGGAGGCCATCGCCTCATTTCTCGGAATGAGCTGCATGAAGGACATATCCAGCGCCGTGTCATACCGTACGGCCGCGAAATACCGCGTACCGTCCGTCGTGAACTCAAACGCATGAGCATATTTGCTGTTGGTTCGCGGGTATTCCGCCTCTACGTGCTGAAGCAATTGTTCGAAGACACTGGCCCCCAGCGCGTTCCGTTCGCCGTGATAAAAGCGGTCGGCCAGGTGATAATAAACCGATGTGCTGCGCCCCTCGCGGACGTCCCTGTCGGCGAGGTAGCGGCTGATGCCCGCCTCATCGACGATCAGCTTCAGCGCGTAGACGGGTGTGCGCTCCGAATAATACGCGCCCGCCGGCGCCAGCAGGCCGATAAAGCTCTCCTCCCCGGCGTACAGCAGCGTTGTGTTGCCATACGCGCGCACCAGGCTCACGAACTCGTCGAAGCTCTCCTGCGTATAGGTATAATAGGCGCGGCTGTACCACGTGTCGCCGGAGGAAAGCGCCTTGCCCTCGCTGCTGAAATAGGCCACAAACTGGGCGATCAGGGTATTGTTCCGCTGAAAATCCAACAGGTTTTCCTGAACCGTGTATACCGCTTGAAAATAGTCGGCGTTTTCCATATAATCAGCGCTATAGGCAACGTGCGAGAGCGTGGTATTGCTGCTGTAATCGCCCAGCGTTGAATAGAGGACCTTCAATTCCTGCGAGAATCCCTCGCTGATGATTTCCAGCGCGGACAGCGCGTCCTCGTGGATCTGAGTGGAGATGGTGTGGCTGCCATTGCGATAGAGGCTCAGCGCCATCCCCATCAGCGGAAGAATCACACAGAACAGGACCGCCGTCAGCCGCATTGCGATAGAATTGCGTATTTTCACAGCAATGCCTCCATAAAGAATATAATAGAATTATACCATGCGCCTCGTCAATTCAGATTATATGTCATGTTTGAACAAAATCTATAGGTTTATGTCATATAATCTGAATTGAATCAATATGTTCGTTATGCTTTAATCGTAAGCAACAAAGCGTATGGGAAGACGCTGACATAGAATGCGTGGCATCCTGAGAGAAAGAAAGGAGAACCATCATGAAGAAAATCCTGGCTCTGGCAACGGCGCTCGTACTGGTTCTGTCTCTGGCAGGTACGGCGTTTGCCGAAATCGACCCGGCAAATTACACCTACTTTGAGGATCCCATCACGCTCACAGCCTCTAAGAACGACACCTTTGCGTTCCACGGCTATGACGACGAGTGGGTGGACTCCACAAACAACAAGTGGTATGACGTGATCAAGGAGGTCCTCAACGTGGACTTCTCCTATAAATGGGTCACGGAAAGCGACGATGAATCCTATCACACCAAGTGGAACCTGGCGCTGGCATCGGGTGACATACCCAACTTTGGTGCCGTAAACCGCGTGACCTATGAAGCGCTGGTGGAAGCGAATCTCGTCGCGGACATGACGGACTATTACGAACAATATGCTTCCGAAACCGTCAAGAGCCTTGTCGAGGGTAGCCCTGAGCAAGCCTATATGACCCGCGACGGCAGGCTGATCGGCTATCCGGACGTGCGCCCCTCCATGGACAGCTACGATGTGATCGTCGTGCGCAAGGACTGGATGGAGAAGGTGGGCGTAACCGAAATCCCCACCACGATTGAGGGGATCATCGATCTGGGCAAAAAGTTTGTAGACGCCAAGCTGGGCGGGGAGAACACGTACGCTTTGTGCGTAGGTGAGGCCAGAGCCGCCTCCACCTGGGGTGGCCTGCAGGGCTTCTTCCAGGGCCATGGCATCCCCTATGCCAATGGTTACTGGATGGAGGACGAGGAGACCGGCGAACTCTATTACGGCCCGACGGACGAGCGCATGAAGGACGCCCTGCTGACCCTGCAGGATCTGTACGCGCAGGGGCTCATCAAGGAAGACTACTTGGTGACGGACGCCAAGGAATCCTTCGTGGCGGGCGAGTGCGGCATTATCTATTCCGTATGCTTTGGCCCGGTCAACGCGGTTGACCTGTATGCCGTTGACGAGGAAGTAGACCTGATCGCGGCGGACGTTCCCACCCTGACCGGAAACAAGCCCGATTACTATGTCAACGCTGTGCCCGGCCGTTTCTTCTTCGTCCATAAGGATGCGCCGGACATTGAAAAGCAAGCCTTTGTGGAGACACTCAACCTGATGCAGGATTTGTTCAGTGATTTCGATTACGACTGGGGCTATCACCGCGGCACGAACCCCTTTGCCCCCGGTGACCAGATGGAATCCGCGTTCCAGTACGCCCTGTACTATGCCGAAATCGAGCACGCCTATACCACAGGCGATTTGGATTCCTTCCTGACGGCGAACGCCAAAACGTACTATACCCGCCTTGTGGACTATGAAAATGGCGACCGCAGCCTGGGCAAGTACCACGGCATCTACCGCGTGCCGGAAGGCACCTACAACATCATCTATGACGCCATGGAGGATGACCGGGTGCACAACAGCTATTACACCGCCCCACCGACGGAGAACATTCAGGAATATCAGGCCATGCTGGACACCGTGCTGATGGATGCGGTGAACCAGGTGATCATGGGCGCGGACATCTCCGTATGGGAGAAGGCCGTTGAGGAATGGCACGTCACCGGCGGTCAGGATATGCTCGACGATGTCAACGAATGGTACGCCGAGCACAAGGACTGATTCACTGACCGTCCTCGCCGCGCGCAAATCAAGGCGCGCAGCGCGCAGGAAATGGAGGAGCGGCCTGCTGTCATAGGCGCGGGCCGCTCCGTTTGATATCAAGAAGCAGGAGTTGATACGCATGGTCAAAAATGCCCACGGAGAAACCCGTCTGCAGCGGATGGGCAGGATTTTACGGCGGGATAAGGCGCTGCATCTGATGCTGCTCATACCGGTACTGCTTGTGTTCGTGTATTGCTACGTACCCATGGGCGGCATTGTCATCGCGTTTCAGAAATACAAGCCGGCCAGCGGTATTCTGGGTTCTCGCTGGGTGGGACTGGATAACTTTCAAAAGCTGTTCGCGACGTCTGGCTTTGTCCGCGCGCTGCGCAACACCGTTTCCATCTCGGTAATGAAGATTGTGGCGCTTATCGTGGTGCCCGTCTCCTTCTCGCTGCTGCTCAATGAAATGGGTTCGCGCGCCGCCAAGCGGACGATTCAGAGCATCATCTACCTCCCGCATTTCATTTCCTGGGTCATTATGGCGGGTATTATCGGTCAGGTGTTAAGCCCCTCTACGGGCATTGTCAACACATTGATCAGAAACCTTACTGGCAGGACCATCTTCTTTCTGGGCGACAACAAATGGTTCCAGCCGACGCTGATTATCACCAGCATCTGGAAAAACTTTGGCTATTCCACCATCGTGTACTTGGCCGCGCTAAGCGCCGTAGACCCGCAGCTGCTGGAAAGCGCCGAGATCGACGGAGCAGGCTATTGGAAGCGCATGGTCCATGTCACCCTGCCCTGCATCACACCGACGATCATCCTCATGGCGACGCTGCAGATGGCCAATATCCTCAGCGCGGGCTTTGAGCAGGTGTTCAACCTGCTGAACTCCGCCGTGATGGAGACCGGCGACATCCTGGATACACTAGTATACCGCTATGGCATGGTACAGGCAAATTACTCCATGTCCACTGCGGCCGGCCTGTTCAAGAGTTCCATTTCCGCGGTACTGATGGTGACTTCATACTCCCTGGCATACCGGTTCTCTGGATACAGGCTGTTTTAAGGAGGGCGCGAAATGATTTTTAAGAAGAACTACCGCGAAACCACATCGCGCCGCATTTTTAAGGTGATCAACTATACCTTCTGCACCCTGATGGCAGCGCTGTGCATTCTTCCGATGATCCACATCTTCGCGCTGTCCCTTAGCGCGTCCCACTTTGTCAACGCCAACAAGGTCGGACTCTGGCCGGTTGGCTTCCAGCTTTCCGCCTACACGGACCTGCTGAAGAAGACGCAGTTTTTCACGTCCATGGGCATCTCTTTACAACGGGTGGCGCTGGGTCTGGTGATCAATATGACAATGATCACGCTGGTGGCCTACCCGCTTACCCGCACCCGTGACCGCTTTGCGGGACGCCAGTTTTATGTGTGGTACTTTGTCTTTTCCATGCTTTTCAGCGGTGGCCTGATTCCCACATACCTGGTGGTGTCAAAAACGGGGCTGCTCAACAACATCTGGGCGCTGATTCTTCCCGGCGCGATACAGGTGGGCAACGTAATCCTGCTCCAGAACTTCATGAAGTCCCTGCCGGATGAAATCTCCGAAGCGGCCTTCATTGACGGCGCGGGCAACACACGCACCCTGTGGTCCGTTATCCTGCCGCTGTCCAAACCCTCGCTCGCCGCGATTTCGTTGTTCGTCATGGTGGGGCACTGGAACGAGTGGTTCTCCGGCATCATCTATATGTCCGACACGCGGAACTATCCCCTGCAATCCTACCTGCAAACGCAGATCGTCGACTTGTCCAGCGTGGACATCAGCTTCTACGATCCCGATATGCTCGCCACCCGCGCCGCCGAGTCCTCAAGCCGCGCGGCACAGATGTTCCTGGCGATGATTCCCATCCTGTGCGTGTATCCATTTCTGCAAAAGTATTTCGCCCGTGGAATCGTGATGGGCAGCGTGAAGGGATAATAGCGCGCGGAAGACTTCGAAATATAATGACATTGTGAGGTAAATGGCGTGAACAAGATTTTCATAGAAGCCGAATCCTTTGAAAGGCTCGGGGGTTGGGTGATCGACCAGCAATCCATGGAGCAGATGGGCTCCGCGTACCTGATGGCGCACGGGCTGGGTGTGCCGGTAGAAGATGCGGAAACGCGCTTTGACGTAGCTGCGGATGCCGTATATACCATCTGGGCCAGAACCCGGGATTGGACTGCCGTATGGGACCGTGGATCCAGTGCGGGGCAGTTCCAGTTGCTGGTCGATGGCCGGGCGCTGGAGGTGGTGCTCGGAACAAACGGTCCCGCATGGGCGTGGCAGCGGGCGGGACAGGTGCGGCTCTCTTCGGGTGAGCATACACTGGCCCTGCACGATATGACTGGGTTCAACGGGCGCTGCGACGCGATTTTGCTCACGGATGACGCGGATTTTACACCGCCGGATGAAGGCGAAACAATGGCTGAACTCCGCAAGGCGCTGAGTTGGAAACAGGTGCAGGAGGACGAGCAGGTATATGATCTCGTGGTTGTGGGCGGCGGCGTGGCTGGCATTTGCATGGCCCTTGCGGCCAAGCGCAGCGGAGCCAGCGTATTGCTGCTCAATGATCGGGAGGTACTGGGTGGCTGCAACAGCTCCGAAATTCGCGTCTGCATGGGCGGAATGATTCACCTGCCTCCCTATGAGCGCCTGGGCGATATCGTAAAGGAAATCGCTCCCGTAATGGGCGACCCGGGTATTTTCGGCGCTTCCTACTATGAGGACGATCGAAAGCGGCAAGCCTTTGAGTTGCGCGAAACAAAACACACGCCGCATACCATCAGGCTGGGTGAGCATGCCGTTTCGATCGAAATAGAAGGCGGCATCATCAAATCTGTGGAGACCGTAAACATCCGCTCGGGCTGCCACACGCGCTTTTTCGGGAAGCTCTTTGCCGACTGCACCGGTGACGCGACCCTTGCCCGCATGGCTGGCTGCGAGGTCATGTATGGCCGCGAGGGCCAGGATGCCTTCGGCGAGGAACTGGCGGCCGCTGAATACGAGTACTTGGTGATGGGACACTCCCTGCGGTGGTATTCCAAACCTCAGAATGCCCCCAGCCCCTTTCCGAATGTTGATTGGGACATCCCCTTCACCGAAGAAACCTGTTATCACGTGCGAAATGGCGATTGGGAGCAGGAGGCCGGATTCCGGCGCGATATGGTCGGCGAGATCGAGTATATTCGCGATTACGGGCTGCGTGCGATCTTCTCCAACTGGCATTATCAAAAGAATCTTTCCGCGCGGCGGGCAGAGTACAGCCACGACGCGCTGGAGTGGATCTCCCCCATCGGCGGCAAGCGGGAGAGTTATCGCGTGGTGGGCGACCACATCCTCACCCAGCAGGATATTGAGGACCACATCATCCACCCGGACGCCTCCGCCTGCATGACGTGGAGCATTGATATCCATTTCCCGGAGCCGGATAACGAGGCACATTTCGGCGAGGCGTTCCGTTCCTTCGCGTACCACCGGGGCATCGGCAAGCCCTACCCCGTGCCCTACCGCTGCCTCTACGCGCGGGACGCGAAGAACCTGTTCCTGGGCGGCCGCGATATCTCCACCAGCCACGTGGCGTTTTCCTCAATCCGCGTCATGCGCACGCTTGGCGCGTTGGGCGAGGTTGCCGGTTTGGCCGCGGCCATCTGCGCGCGACATGGGGTGTATCCCCGCGACATCTATGACACGTATCTGGAGGAGCTCAAAGAGGCGATGACGCTAGGCGTCCCCAGCCCAGATGCCTTCCACTGTTCCTGTGGGTCTGAGGAGAGCTACCATTTCAAGGACATTGGTTGGATTCATTTCCACAAGTACCATTGCGACACCCCGGAAGAGTTGGCTAAATTTAAGCGGAACATCAAAAAACTTTCGCTGTCGCATAAATATCCCTATCCCGAGGACTTCTGGGATTGAGGATAATAGCGCAATAGGCTGGGCAGGCACTTGCCAGCCTTTCACAGGATGGACGCAACCTATCCAGCAGTATTGTTGGATAGGTTATCCCTTGCCTATATACTTGATAAAAAATCAGTTTGTTTTGGGCAGATGAATGCAGTGCCCAAGCGCGTCGTTACAGGCCTCCATAAAGGCCTCCGACAGGCTAGGGTGCGCATGGATGATGCTGGCAGCCTCTTCGCAGGTGATTTCAGTGGCCATGAGGGCGGCGGGCTCAGCAATCATTTCCGCGGCATGCGCGCCGCAGATATGCACGCCGCACAGCTCATCGTACCGATCCAAAACAACGACCTTCACGAAGCCTTCCGGTTCCCCGCTGGCGACGGACCGGCCGTTTGCGGAAAGGGGAAAACGCCCCACGGAAATGGCGTCACGGCCATATGCCCGAATGGCTTCCTCTTCCGTCATGCCCACGGAGGCCACCTGCGGCATTGTATAAACGCAACTCGGTACCGCGCTCAGGTCGCATGTACTGGCTTTGCCCATGGCATTTTCCGCGGCGATCTCCCCCATCTTGGAGGCGGCATGCGCCAGCATCAGCTGACCATTGATATCGCCAGCAGCGTATATGTGAGGAATGTTGGTCCGCATGGCTCGGTCAGCGATCACCTTCCCGTGTCTTGTATATATGCGGTCGACCATGGCGCCGAGACAGCTCAAATCCGCTCCGCGCCCAACGGACAGCAGTATCTTATCGCCGTCCAGACGAAGACCGTTTTCACAAACAAGGGTTGTTTGCTCCTGACCCGCAATGATGGCGGAAACCTGTTGGGACAAATACAACTGAATCCCCTGCTGCTCCAGTGACTTCGCGAGCGCGGCGGACAGCTCAGCATCCATCATGGGGAGCAGGCGGTCGGCAATATCCACGACAGAGACCTGGCTGCCGAATGCCTGAAACGCACAGGCCAACTCACAGCCGATGACACCACCGCCAATCACCGTCAGCCGTTGAGGCAATTGGGACAGCGCCAGCATTTCAGTGCTGGTCAGGACGTTGGCGTTATCAATGCCGGGGATCGGAATGCGGGCAACATCGGATCCCCCGCACAGGACGATAGACTTTGCCTGATAGCTTTCACCAGCACAGTCAACCGTGTGCTCTCCGCTGAGGGTTGCCTCGCCTTTCACGACCTTGACGCCCTGGGAGCGCAGCAACGACTTTACGCCGCCGGTCAGCTGACGAACCGCTTTCTCCTTGCAGTCCACGACCTTTTCCATGTCCACGGATACCGTTGGGTCATTTATGACGCCGCGTATGGCTGCACGGCGAATATCGTGGATTATTTCCGCGGTTTTCAGATAATTCTTCGTAGGGATGCACCCTCGATTCAAGCAGGTTCCGCCCACGGTGTTCCGTTCAAACAGAACCACATCGCCGCCCAACTGGGCAGCCCGGATGGCCGCCACATACCCGGCAGGGCCGCCCCCAATGACGGCCACATCATATGTTTTTTGGACCATTTTCAACACTCCTGCCGTTATTGAACCAGAAAGAGCTCCGGCGTTTCCAGATATTCCTTCAGTGTAGCCATGATGCTGCCAACCTCGCCGCCATCGAATACGCGATGATCGTATGTCACGGAAAGCACCATCCGGACACGAATGCAAATTTCACCGTCATGGACGGCGGGCTTTTCCACACAGCGGCCAAAACCCACGATGCAGGACTGTGGGGCGGGCAGGATCGGATTGAAGTTGTCCACAGGGAAAACGCCCATATTGGTCAACGTAAAGGTAGCGTCCTGTTGATCACTCGCGGCTAGCCGGCGCTCCCGGGCACGCGTGACCATCTCCCGCACCGCCTTGCTCATCTCCACCAGGGACATACAGTCCGCACCGTGAATGACGGGCGATGTCAGGCCGTAATCGGTTGCCACGGCAATGCCCAGGTTAACATACGGATACGTAATTATCTCATCGCCATCAAGGCTTGCGTTCGCCAAAGGATGCGTTCTGAGCATCTTTACGGCGGCATAGCTGAGCAGATCGTTGACGGTAATCCTGGTACCCAGCAGCTCCTGCCGCTCCACAAGGCGCTTGCGCAGCGCGACCAGCTCTGTGACGTCGATTTCCACGGAATCGGAGGTTTGCGCCATGGACTGGAGGCTATTGTACATATTGCGGGCAATAGCTTTGCGGATGGGCGTGAGAGGAATGCGGTTTGATGATTGCGCGGCGGCCAGTACATCCTCTTTCCGTATTTTACCGCCGACGCCGGAGCCGGAGACTTCCTGTATATCCACGCCTTTTGCCTGCGCATACTTCCGGGCCAACGGGGTGGCAGCCGACTGATGATTCTGGGACAGCGCGGATGCAACATCCTTGCCGAACACGGGAAGCCCGGGGTGGCGTGGCACAGAGGCCAGGTCAATGCCGCGTTCGTCAGCCATTTTCTTAGCATAGGGCGTGGCCGGCACACCGTTGACGGCGCTGGTCACAAGGGACGCGACTGATGGTGTGGAATCGACTGCTTCCGCCACGTCCAATGAGACCTCCGCCTGAACAACGGGTATATTGTCGGGAACCTTCTCCCCGGGTTGGCCAATATAGCCGATGGTCTGGAGGACGGGTACGGTGGTGCCGTCCTCAATCAGCTTTGCCAGCAGGATGCCGGTGCCGGGGGCTTCGGCTTCCATGGTGATCTTATCCGTCTCAATTTCCATGATAGGTTCGTCCAGCTCCACAGGGTCGCCCACATTTTTCAGCCACCGGATCAGATGACCTTCCTTCATATCCATGCCTGCCTTAGGCATAAAGATTTCTACCATGCGAAATCCTCCTTCGGGCGCTTACATCAGGCCCTTAGCCTGGTCGATGATTTTTTCCACGGTCGGAAAAGTGGCCTTCTCCAAGATAGGGTTGAACGGGATGGGACAGCTCAGCGCGCCCAGACGCCGGATGGGTGCGTCCAGATAGTAGAAAGCCTCGCTATCGGCAATCTGGCCGGCAATCTCGCCGCCGAACCCGCCAAACTGCACTGCCTCATGGACAATCAGGGCGCGGTGCGTTTTTTTGACGGATTCGATAATGCTCCCGGTGTCCAACGGCAGCAGGGTGCGCAGGTCAATCACTTCCACATGGATGTTTTCTTTCTCGAGTTCTTCGGCCGCCTGCAGGCTCATCTGAACCATGCGGCCATAGGTAATGATGGACAGGTCGGTTCCTTCGCGCTTTATATCAGCAACGCCGAAGGGAATGGTATGATCCTCCCCATCCGGAACCATGCCCTTGGTACGGTAAAGCACCTTTTGCTCCAGGAACATCACGGGGTTGTCGTCGCGGATGGCCGTCTTCAGCAAGCCCTTTGCGTCATAAGGCGTGGAAGGGACAACCACCTTCAGGCCCGGAAAGTGAGCCAGGCAAGCCTCCAGGCTTTGCGAGTGCTGGGCAGCAGCGCCGGTGCCCGCGCCGGACGCGGTGCGCATAACCATGGGCACCTTGACTTTTCCACCAAACATGAAGCGCATTTTGGGCGCTTCATTGACCAATTCATCAAAACAAACACACATAAAGTCAGAAAACATCAGCTCTACGATAGGCCGCATGCCCACCATTGCCGCGCCGATGGCCGCGCCCACAAAGGACTGTTCAGCGATCGGCGTATTCATGATGCGCTCTTTGCCAAACTTTTCGAGCATCCCGCGTGTAACGCCAAATGCGCCGCAATATTCCGCGATGTCCTCCCCCATCATAAACACGCTTTCGTCCCGCTGCATTTCTTCGCTCATAGCCTCATTGATGGCCTGCGCATAGGTTATCTCTTTCATCGTCATGCTCGTCCCCTTCCTCACGCGTATACGTCGTCGAGCAGGTCGTCAACGGAAGGTTCCGGAGACCCCTTGGCGTATTCTTCAGCGGCTTCAATCACGTCTGCCGCCTGCCCGGCAACCATGTCCAATTCGTTTTCCGTGAAAATACCATCCTCTATCAGATATTTCCGGAACGCTTTGATGGGACATTGTTCTTTCCAGGCATTGATTTCTTCTTTTGTACGGTAGAGGTTGCCATCGCTTTTGGAATGGCCGGAAATTCGATAGGTATTCTCAACCACCATCATAGGACCGTTGCCCGCCGCCACATATGAACGGGCCTCCGCGGAGGTGCGGTACACCTCCAGCACGTTGTTGCCATCGATGGTTTTTGCGGGCATGTCAAACGGGTAGGCACGCTTGGCAATATCGGTATCCTTCATCGCGTCGGCGATGGGCGTGGACATGCCGTACAGGTTGTTCACGCATACGAACAACACCGGCAGGTTCCATACGGCAGCCAGGTTCATGGCCTCCCACGTGGCACCCTCGTTGGATGTGCCGTCGCCGAAAAACACAACGGAAACACGGTCCTTTTCCCCGCGCTTGCTGGTTGCAAGGGCAGTACCCACACAAATGACGGCGCTTGCGCCCAGAACACCATCAGCGCCGAAGTAGTGAATATCCGGGTCGGCGATATGCATGGAGCCGCCCTTTCCCTTGCACACGCCAGTGGAGCGGGCCAGGATTTCAGCCATCATGCGGTTGATGTCAATTCCTTTTGCAATCGCCTGGCTGTGCCCGCGATGTGTCCCAAAGACATAATCCTGCGGTTTCAGCGCCGCGATGGTGCCGGCCGCGGTAGCCTCCTCGCCAATGCCCAGGTGTGTCGTGCCATGCACGAGGCCTCTGGAAAACAGCCACTGGACACGCTCCTCAAAAAAACGCGCCAAATTCATGTTGCGCCACATCCGCATCATCAATTCCTTGCTGACAGACTGACCGGCGTCCAGGGTAACGTTGGGTTCATTGTTGCGCATAACGACCACTCCTTATTATTCATTGCACCATTCCATCTTGTATATTATAGCGAGATGCTAACATAATTCATGACAAAAGTCAATTTTCAAAATCGAATTCAAAAATCAAAAGAAATCATAACGTATTTCTCACCATTTATCGCATTGTCAAATCATGCGCGATCTTTTGACAGTTCATGATGAATGTAGTATGAAGAAGAATAAGAAGATGGGATGACCTACAGCATCTCACCCTTCTCTTTACCGTGATATGGAGGGATATGGATGGATAATTCAGATATCCAAAAGCTGGTGGAAATATCCAGAATGTATCATAATCAGGGCATGAACCAGGAACAGATCGCCAAGGTTTTTGGCATCTCGCGTTCCGCCGTTTCCATGCATTTGGCCGAAGCCAAAAATATCGGGATCGTCCAGGTTCAGATCAAGGATCCATCAGAAAACAACGAGAAACTGGCGTCCGAGTTAGCGGAGCGGTTTCGCTTGAGAAAATGCATCGTGGTGCCCAGCGGCAGCCACAAAGACGATGTCCTGCTGCGAATTACCACATCGCAGGCCGCGCGGTTCGCTTCAGAGACACTCTTTACCAGCCACTCATCGGTGGGCACCGCATGGGGCAGCACCTGCCGGGAGTTCATGCGCGCCTTTCCCGAGGACACAAACCTGTGTGACGTGAACGTTGTTCCGCTCGTTGGCGCGTCGCCGTTATTGACGCAGGAGTATCAGCTAAATGAAAGCGTGCGCATGTTTGCGGAAAAAATGCGAGGATTTCCGTTGTTCATTTATTCCCCCGGACTGGTGGAGACCCTGGAGGATAAGCGCAGGATCATGGAAAGCACCTTCATGCAATCAATCCTGGATCGGTGGAAGAACACGGATTATGCCGTCCTGGGGATTGGGCGGCACCGCCGGTGGGAAGAATTGCGAGGCGTTTACCAGCGCATGGGCCTGGGGGCGAAGCCGGAGGATATGCGCCAGGCGCACCGCGGCAGCCGGACGATGCTGGAGGAGATCAACAGCTATACCGATTTAGCGGTAGGAGACCTGTGCGCGCGGCAGTTTAATATCCACGGAGAATTTACGCAAAGCGACTACAACAGCAAACTAATCGGAATAGAGGGTGACGTCCTGAAGACCATAAAGCATGTGATGGCGATCGCGGTGGGCAGCGAGAAGGTGTTTGCGATTATCGGCGCACTGAGGACGAACATTATCCATTATTTCATAACGGATGAAAACACGGCCATTCAGGTTTTGGACCTGCTAAACTCAGGCGCGTTGCCGGAATAAATGACACAAGGAACCATGCGTGTGACGCGGTTCCTTTTTTCATGCGGAAAATGCATGAACGAAGCGCTTCCCAATATCAAACAATGTATTGACAGCCAATGTCCTTTTTGCTATATTGAATAAAATTGAAAATTGTCATGTCAAATGTTATTCTATGGAGGAATGCTTCATGTACGAAAACGAAAAGTTGGAGATTATCGCTGTAGCACAGGAAATAAAGCGCATTGGTCTTGTGCAGCTGACCGGGGGCAATGTGAGCGTGCGCATGAAAAACGGGGATATCGTCGTGACGCCATCCGGTATGCCCTATGAGACAATGACACCGGACCAGGTATTGGTTCTGAACAAAGAAGGCGAGGTCATCGAAGGTACGCTGCGTCCATCTGTTGACGCAATAGCCTTGAAGTATATCTATGACCATTGCCCGGATGTCAGCGCCATTATCCACACTCATCAGCCATACGCGACAGCCGCCGGCCTTGTGGGCGATGAGATGCCCGCTTGCTGTACCACGTTGTGCAATGTTTGCCTGGGTTCGGTCCCGGTTGCGCCATACTCTGCGGCCGCCAGCGAGGATATGGGCATTCAGACCGTGGAGTACATTGGCGACAAGCGCGCTGTCATCCTGAAGCATCATGGTGTCATTGCTGTAGGGCCTACGCTGCATGACGCCGAATGCTCCGTTGTCTACCTGGAGGACGCGGCAAAATGTTACTTGGCCGCCAAAGCCGCATCCCCCACAGGCGAAATAGCGCTGATGACGCCTAGCCAGGTGGAGGAGGCGGTCAATACCCATAAGACGTATGGTCAAAACTAATTGAGTCAACAGAACAAAAGCGGCGTCCCTCCCTGGGTATCCGCTCGCTTTGAAAGGAAAAGTCCGTTGAGCCATCTGAGCAGTTTACCACTTGGCCTCTATGAAAAAGCGCTTGCCCATGATCTGTGCTGGGAAGAAAAACTGGAGCTTGTTCGAAACTGCGGCTATGATTTTTTGGAAATCTCCATTGACGCCACGCCCGAACGGCTGACACGGCTGTATGACGCCCACCATCCTGAGGATTTGCGTAAGGCCATCGAAAGGGTTGGCGTTCCTGCCTATACCATGGCCCTGACCGCAAACAGGGACTATCCGCTGGGGAGCGAGGATGACGCTATCCGTGGCAAAGGGATGGAGATCGTTGAAAGAGGGATAGCCTTTGCGTCCCGCACGGGAATACGCATCGTTCATCTGGCCGCCTATGACGAACTCGGCAGCCGGTGCAACCAGCGAACCAGAGAACGCTTTCAGCAGTCCATTGGCCGTTGTGCGGAGACGGCGGCTGAAAAGGGCATCATTCTGGCGCTGGAGACCATGGACGCGGCGTATATGGAAAGCTGTGCCAACATTATGAAGCTGTGCCGCGCCATTGATTCACCCTATTTGCAGTGTTATGCTGACATCGGAAACCTAACGGCTTCCGGAGTAGATGTGGACACGGACCTGCGGCATGGCGGACGTCATATAGTGGGCGTGCACCTGAAGGATACCCGGCCGGGCGTGTATCGAGATGTACTCTATGGTGAGGGGACCGTGAATTTTGACTTGTGTTTGAGGACGCTGCGGGCCATCGGATATTCCGGTTTTTTCGCGGCGGAGATGTGGAGTCATGACGACGTGGCATTTCACGGTTATCTTCCGCGCGCAAACCGCTATCTACGGGAAAAATTGAGCAACTATTGATATGGATAGGAGGTCTTGGCATGGGCTGTCTGATGGGGATCGACGTAGGCGGGTCTGTGGCCAAGGCGGCCATTTACAACACGTCTGGCCGCGAGGTTTGCGCCTGCGGCGTAAAAATGGACACGCTCACACCGAAGCCCGGATTTTGCGAGCGGTCTATGGAGCAGGTTCGCCAAAGCATTCTGGACGCCATCGTCGGCGTCATGCAAAAATCCGGCATGGGCGGCGGCGACATTCAGGCTGTGGGTGTTACAGGGCAGGCCAATGGCCTCTACATGCTCCGCAGTGATGGAACTGCGGTTTATCCGGCTATTCTAAGCAGTGACACAAGGGCGAAAGCGCTCATCATGCAGTGGAATGAGGACGGCACCTTGGATCACATACTGCCCATGACGCGCCAGATATTGTGGGCGGGCCAAACGGCGGCGCTGGTCGCCTGGTTTTCGCGGCATGACCGGCAAACCTTGGAGGCCGCCGACATTTTCCTCACCGCAAAGGACTATGCCCGTTACCTGCTGACCGGCGAATTCGCCCTGGAATGTACGGAAACGTCCTCCACCAGCCTGATGGACATTTCCACCGGTCAAATCAGTCCTCACATTTTGGGCTGCCTGGGCATTTCAGAATATAAAGGAAATTTTCCCGCCCGTATTCTCAGGAGCGAGGAGGTAGGCGGCGGTGTGACCGCGGAATGCGCGGCGCATACGGGCCTGCTGGAGGGAACGCCGGTGGTCGGCGGCCTGATTGACACGGTGGCCAGCATCATATCGCAGGGCGTTGTTCGCGAGGAGCAAATGGGCATGATCGTAGGTACTTGGGGCATCAACGCGTTCATCACCATGCGACCTCTATATGCAAAGGATATTTTCAGCGCCTTTTATTATTGCATACCGGGATACCATCTCATCTTGGAGGGGAGCCCCACCTCGGCGACTAACCTGGAATGGTTTATCGATACATTCCTGAAACAGCGGGGCATGGTCTTTCATGGCTATGACGACATCAATGCCCGCGTCGAGGCAAGCGCGCCCTACGGTAGCCTGCTGTTTTTGCCTTTTTTATATGGAAGCAATGTTAACCTCAATGCGGAAGCCTGCTTTGTGGGACTGCGGGGATACCACGGCATCCCCGACCTTCTGCGGGCGATCTATGAGGGCGTTGCTTTCTGCCACCGCTGCCACATCGAACGGCTGCTGAAACTCCGGGAGATGCCTTCGACGGTACGCATGGCAGGTGGCGGCGCGCGTTCCCGGATTTGGATGCAAATTTTTGCCGATGTGCTTGGCATGAGCGTGGAGGTGTCTGAGGCGGAGGAATTGGGCGCGCTGGGCGCGGCCATGGCTGCCGGGGTTGGCGTTGGTATTTTTTCGGATTTCGAGGATGCGGGAAACCGTTTCGCGCGCATCCGTCAAACCTATACGCCATCGCTGGAGCGCCACGCATACTATACCCGTAAATACGCAATGTATTGCAGGCTGATTGATGCCATGGACCCCCTGTGGGACGAGCTGGTTGCACTGGAGGGAGAGTGAGCTATGCTGCAAATCAGGCTGACAGCAAACGCGGGCGTGCTTATCGAGACGGAGAATGCAAGGATATTCCTGGACGCGCTGCATTGTGAAGGCGACCATCCATTCAGTAAGGTACCGTCGGATTTGCTGGAACGCATGAACCATGAAGACAACCGCTTTCGGGATGTAGACTATATCGTGTTCTCCCATGGACACCCCGATCATTATTCGCCCGGAGTTGTGCTGGAATATTTGCGGCACAATCAGGTACGAAGGCTTCTATTGCCGCAGGAGGACCCTGAGCGGGAAAGTGACCTTTCGGCGTTTATGTGCAGGAAAAACATCCCCATGTGGCGACTTGGCATGCAGGAGGGACAGCGGCATACCTACGCGCTAAGCAAGAGCATACACGTAACCGCCGTGGGGATGCGGCACATGGCCGGCGGGCTTCCAGGACGGTTGTGCGATTGCATCCTGCTGACCCTGCCGCACAAGCATCTTTTGTTTTTGTCCGACTGTGCCGTGCAGAATGGAGGCACGTTTGACTTCCTGTATGATTTACCGATTTCCGCTATGTTTATAAACCCTTACTTTTTCCACACACCCATGGGGCGATCACTGATACACACAAAAATCCAACCGCATTTGACCATTCTTTATCATATTCCCTTTTCCGGCGAGGATTACGCGGGAATGAGAGGGCTGGTACGCCAGGATATGCGAAAATACGGAACGGATTTTCCAAATTTGCAGGCTTTCATGGAACCAGAACAGGTTATCAGCCTGTAAAGCATGACTAGCGCGAAGCAGAAAGGAAGGACCTATGGATTTTACACTGAACACCTCCCAGCGCCTTGCGCAGGACATGTTTCGGCGTTTCGCGGAAACAGAAATCGCGCCGATTGCCCGAGAGATGGACGAAACTGAAGCCTTTTCCATGGACCTGGTGGCAAAGATGCAGCGGCAGGGATTCTTCGGTATCCCCTATCCGCAAAAGTACGGCGGTAGCGGCGCCGATACCATGACCTATGTCCTGTGTATGGAGGAGGTCAGCAAGGCGGATGCGAGCACAGGCATTACCATTTCCGTGCATACCTCCCTTTGCTGTGCCTGCATCCACGACCATGGCACAGAGGAACAGAAAGAAACATTCCTGCGTCCGCTGGTGGATGGACGCAAGGTCGGATGCTTTTCGCTTACGGAACCCAACGCGGGCAGCGACGCGGGTGGATTACAGACGAGTGCGGTGCCCGACGGCGACGATTACATTATCAATGGCGCAAAGGTATTCACGACCAATGCGGGGTTCGCCGATGTCTTCATCGTTTTTGCCGTAACCGACAAGGCTATGGGCAGCGATGGCATCTCCGCCTTTATCATCGAACGGAACACACCGGGCCTTTCCGTCGGCGCAAACATCCCCCGAATGGGCATTCGCGCGGCGTCCAATTGCGAGGTATCGTTTGCAAACATGCGTATACCGGCAAAAAACCGGCTACGTGGCGAAGGAAAGGGCTTCGAAATTGCCATGCGCGCGCTTGACGGGGGCCGGATCGGCATTGGCGCACAGGCCGTCGGAATCGCCCAGGGCGCGCTCAACGAGGCAATCCGCTATGTCAAAGAGCGCAAGCAATTTGGACGGCCCATCAATGCCTTTCAAAACACGCGCTTCAAGCTGGCTGAGATGCAGACCAAAGTCGACGCAGCGCGGCTGATGGTCTGGAACGCGGCGACGATGAAGGACAGAAAGGAAGACTATGCCGCCGCCGCCGCAATGTGCAAGCTGTTCGCTTCCGACACCGCCAACGACGTTACCCGTGGCTGCGTCCAACTGCTGGGCGGCTATGGGTACTCAAGGGAGTATCCGGTCGAGCGGATGATGCGCGACGCCAAGATCACGGAAATCTATGAGGGAACCAGCGAAATCATGAAGATGGTCATTTTCGGCTCCCTGAAAGCAAAATAGGGGGAAATGCGTATGAAAATTGTTGTATGCGTCAAGCAGGTTCCGGATACGAACGAGGTTGAGGTCAATCCGGAAACCCACACCCTCATCCGGACGGGGATTCCCGTCATCATCAATCCGGACGACAAGTGCGGCATCGAGGCCGCGTTGACGCTTCGCGAACGGATTGAAGGCAGTACGGTGACGGCCCTCTCCATGGGACCGGCCCAAGCGGAGATGGCGCTTCGGGAAGCGCTTAGCATGGGCTGCGACGAGGCCATTTTGATCAGTGACCGCCGATTCAGCGGCTCCGACACGCTTGCCACTTCCACCATCCTTGCCGCCGCGCTGAAAAAGATCGGCTTCGACCTGATCATTGCGGGGCGTCAAGCCATTGACGGCGACACGGCCCAGGTTGGGCCACAGATTGCCGAACATTTGGGCGTTCCACAGGTGTGCTGTGTGGAAGAGATTACGCCTGAGGAGGGTTCCTTGGTCGTCATGCGCCAGTTCGAAGACCGTTATCACAGGATACGGGTAAAGCTCCCCTGCCTGCTGACGGCCATCCGGGATCTGGCGCAGCCCCGATATATGACGGTGAAAGGGATCACGGACGCGGCAGACAAGGAAATCGCCGTCATGGACTATGACGCGCTAGCCGACCTCTTGGACCCGGCGGCAATCGGCCTTAAGGGTTCCCCCACCAAGGTGGTTCGCTCTTACGCAAAAGAAAGCAAGGCGCAAGGCACGGTATTAAAGGGCCTGACGCCGGACGAAGCGGTCGAGGCGATTATGGCCAGGCTGCGCGAAATACACATGGTATAGGGGGCTTTTGACTATGAGCAAGGACATTTTTGTGTTTATCGAGCAGCGCGACGGGCAACTCCATGACGTTGTCTATGAGCTTCTTGGCGAGGCGGCATCATTGAAGCAGGATCTCGGCCAACAGGTCGTCGCGGTATTGCTGGGTCACTATATCACCTCGCATGCCGAAGCGTTGATGGCGGTCGGCGCCGACAAGGTCATTATCGTGGATGACCCGCTTCTGGAGCATTATATGACCGAACCCTACACAAAGGCAATGGCCGCCGTAATCCAGAACAAGGAGCCGGAGATTGTGCTGTTTGGCGCGACCTCCATTGGCCGGGACCTCGCTCCGCGGGTATCTGCCCGGGTGAAGACAGGCCTGACAGCCGACTGCACGGCACTCGCGATCGACCCGGACACAAGGCTCCTGATGATGACACGGCCTGCATTCGGCGGGAATCTGATGGCAGTCATTAAGTGCGAGACACACCGCCCCCAGATGGCAACCGTCCGGCCGGGCGTGATGCAGCCTGCGGAGCGGGATACCAGCCGCAACGGCAAAACAGAATTTTTTCAGGTTGCGCTGGATGAATCGGACAAAGCCGTGGAAATTCTGGAAATTATCGAAAAAAAGCGAACCGCGACGAATATCACACAGGCCCGGTGTCTGGTGAGCGGCGGCCGTGGTGTCGGCAACAAGGAAACGTTCGGTACGCTGCGGACACTGGCCGAACTGCTGGATGGTGACGTCTCAGCCTCCCGCGCCGCCGTTGAGTCCGGCTGGGCCGACAGCGAGCGTCAGGTTGGTCAGACAGGCAAAACGGTGCGACCAGAGCTTTATGTCGCCTGTGGCATTTCCGGCGCGATTCAGCATGTGGCGGGAATGGAAAACGCCGGTTGCGTCATCGCCATCAACAAAAACGACACCGCGCCCATCTTCAGCGTGTCTGACCTTGGCATTGTTGGCGATCTGACTGCCATTTTGCCCAGGCTAAAAGAGGCGATCATCAAAGCAAAAACAGAAGGCGTCGGCTATGTTGCGCCGTCCTCTGAAAAATATGTAGGCATGGAAAATATCCTGTTTCACGTGCAGAGTGAGATCGCCTATCTAACCATCAACCGTCCCCGTCAGCTCAACGCGCTCAATCGAAAGACCTTGCAGGAAATCAGCGCTGTCGCGGATAAGCTGCGGAATGATGAGTCCGTCAAGGTCGTCATCGTGCGCGGCGCGGGTGGCCGGGCCTTTGTCGCGGGCGCGGACATCTCCGAAATGCGGGACATGGACGAGGCGGAAGGCCGCGAGATATCGCGGATGGCGCAGGATGTCTTCGTCAAGCTCAAGGAGCTTCCCCAAATCGTGATTGCGGCGATCAACGGCTACACATTGGGCGGCGGAAACGAGCTTGCCATGGCCTGTGATATTCGCATCGCCAGCTCCCGGGCGAAGTTTGGCCAGCCCGAGGTAAACCTTGGCCTGATTCCCGGCTTCACAGGCACCCAACGCCTGTCGCGGCTGGTCGGCAGCGGAACCGCGAAATCCATCATTTTTACGACCGATCAACTAAGCGCGGAAGAGGCGTACCGCATTGGGCTGGTGGACGCGGTGGTCGCTCCCGAGGGCTTGATGCGTACCGCGCGTGATTTGGCCATGAAGATCATGGGCAAAAGCATGAAAGCCGTAATGCTGGCCAAGCAAGCCATTAACCAGGGTTTACCGCTAGAATTTA
>JAAYBH010000021.1 GCA_012718935.1 Clostridiales bacterium | reverse complement strand
TTTCCCGCGCCGTTGGGGCCGATCAGTCCGAGTATCTCTCCCTCGTTGACATGGATATCGACATTCGAGACGGCTTTAAGGCCTCCGAACGCCTTGCTGACTCCCGTTGCTTCAAGCATTGGCATCGATCTTCGCCCCCTTCCATGCCTTTTTCATTAAGTGTTTCAGTAAATGAACAGAGATGATGAATCCGATGATTCCGAAAAGAAGGGCGAAAACAAGTCCGCTGACCGCAACTCCGGACGCCGCTAAAATCGAATTAAAGACATAGCCGACTGCCGCAAAAATCAAGGTCATCAGGAGCAGTAACAGTTTTTTTGCAATACCGGGTACTTCCTTGACGGCCCCGACGATGCCCTTGGGCAGCAGCAATATCGCCAGGATCATGACTGTTCCGAAAATGATCATATACCATTTCGGCCATTTTGTGATCAGCTGTTCCTTCAGGACTGAAAAAATCACAGCGCCGACGACCGGTCCAAGGAGACTGCCGGTGCCGCCGAATATGACCATCAGAACAGGCAGGAATGACTCTAAAACGTTGAACGCGATCTCCGGCTTGACGGATATCATCGTCGTTGCCCTGGCTGCTCCGGCAGCCCCCATGGCAAAAGCGGTCACCGCAAAGGCAATAACCTTCACGACCGTCGTGTTAACCCCTATGTGCGCCGCGGCATCCTCGCACTCGCCGATGCCGGTGAGCGCCATTCCAAACCTGGAACGCTTGATGAATATTGCTGCAAGGATCACAAGAACCATGAGGACAAAGAGGGCGTAGAAAACCGTATTATAACCAACAGACGGGATAGTTCGGACAACCACATTATTGATCTTGACTTCATACCACAGGAGCAGGCTGATCAGAAGCTGGACGAGGCCGAAAGTAAAAATCGTAAAATAGACGCCGCGCAGCCGGAGGGTGATGGCGCCGATCAGCGCCGCAAGGACGAAGCTGGCCACACCGCCCAAGAGCATGAGCACGGGAAGCGGCAGGCTGCCGCCGAACAGCACGGACGTATAAATGCCGACGCCGTAAAACGCTGCTGCCGCCAGGGAAACGTATCCTGTCGGACCAGAGAAGATACTCCAGCTAACGGACATAACGATATAAAAGAGGATCGTAACGGAGGTAATCGTCAGATATGCCGGTACCGGGCCCGGATTAAAGCTCGGGATCAGGCCGACCACAATGAGTGCAAGAACTGCCGCTGCGGGGGATACCGCTTTTTTAAGAGTCAGTCCTCTGGATTTGACGAAATTCATATCATTACCTCCCCAACAGCCCTTTTGGCCTCACCAGCAGCAACGCCAGTATGATCACGTAAAAAGCCACCATGGCCAGGCTCGGGTCGAGATAGCTGACTATGCTCCCGACCATGCCGAGGATAAAGCCGCCGATCATACTGCCCGGGATACTGCCCATACCTCCCAGAACAACAACAATCAGGGCAATAGCCGTGTACTGCATGCCCATGTTTGTGTATATCTGCTGGATTATGCTGAGAAGTGTACCCGCAATACCGGCCAGCAGGGCGCCGATGCCAAAGCAAATGGCCATCACCCTGTTGATTTTGACGCCCAGCATACCTGCGGCCGCGGCGTCCTGGCTCGCGGCTCTGATTGATTTCCCCATCCGCGAACGGGCTAAAAAGATATAGAACAGAACGCTGACCGCCAACGCAACAGCAAGGACGAGCAGCCGGTTGGCCGCTATTGCGGTTCCGGCGAAATCGACTGAAGTCTGCAGGAATTGATACCCTCTGTTATTGGAGCCCCATATCTGCATGGCGGCGTTTGACATAATAAACATCAGGCCAAAGCAAACCAGCATGGCATTGCTCTCAAATACGGCCGTTACAATTGAAAATTTCTTCAGCCACCTGAAGATTGTAATGTGCAGGAGATAACCGACAAGAAATGTAACAGGGCAGCAGATGACAAGGGCCAGCAAAGGATTGATGCCGGCCGTAGAAACCATGACCCACGTGAGGAATGCCGCCATCATGATAAACTCACCGTGTGTGACGTTCAGAATCCTGGCAACGCCGTACTGCAGGCTCAAGCCCATGGAGATCAGCGCGTAGATGCCGCCCATGATTAAACCGCTGATAATAATATTGAGTACGGTAATCATATATAAGCTCCTATCTGTGGAAATCGGGGGTCTGCCATTTGACACGCAGGATGATTTGATCAAACCGTGTTCATATGCAGTGCAGGCTGTCTAAGGTCAATGACATACTGCTTGCTCCCTTAGACAGCCTGCTCATTTAATATATAACGAATATATAGTTATAAGACTTCCATCGTCAGCCGGCAGGCGCCCAGGCGGGTTTCGGGTAGATCGGATCCGCAGTCCTGAACGCGTCTGCGTCGACAACCTCCGGGTAGCCGTTCTGCCACTGACCTATCTGTCCCTTATAACAAGACGGGTCAAGCTCCTGATTGGTGAAGAACGTATCGCCAAGAACCGTTGTGAAGTGATTGGCCTTAATATAAGCGGAGAGTTTCTTATGATCCAGCGTCCCGGCCTTCTCGATGGCTTCCTGCAGAACCTGCAGGCCGGCATAATACGGGGCGTGTCCCCACCAGTCCATGGTGAAATTCGGATCGTCCTTGTTGGCTGCTGCGATCTTCTCCGCAAAGGCCGCCAGCTCCGGAGAGCTTTTCGAGTTCCAGGCACCCTCGTACATGACGCCTTCGACGCCGGCGTCGCCGCCGCAGGCCAGCTTAACCAAAGCGTAGCAGACGCCCGGGCCGCCCAGGAAGACCTTCGGGTTATAGTTGATGGCTTTGGAAATTTCAATAGCCGGGAAGGAGTGCTGGGGATAGGAGTATACGATGAACGCATCCGCCCCTGAGGCCTTGGCGTTGTTCATGGTCGGCGTCATATCCGCCAGATCCGGCGGCAGGCTCTCCTGGGCGACAATCTCGATGCCGACTTCTTTAAAGGCGACTGTCGCATCCTCGTTATACTCAATGCCGTGCGAATCCTGGATGTAGCATATGTATACGGTCTTGACACCCAGCTCCTTAAAGAGTTTGGCCTGAGCGGGCACCTGTGTCTCACTATAGCTGAGCGTTGAAAAGAAATCCGGATACTTATCAAGTGTTTCTCTGAGTGTTTTGCTTCCGCCTTCGGCGCCGATCAGGAGGTAGCCGTACTCGGCTGCGATGGGGGCCGCCGCTGCGAGGAATGCCGTGCTGGTGGGGGGCAGGAGGAAGTCGACCTTGTCCTCAAGGATAAGCTTTTGGTACATCTGGGTCATCGTTCCCATGTCCGATGTATCGTCATAGATGATCAGCTTGATAGGCATTTTTTTGTCATATTCCTTGACATAGATGCCGCCTGCCGCGTTGACCTCGTCCACCCACATTCTGTAGCAGGGGCCGAACGCCGTCTGATCGAAAACTGCTTGTGCGCCGGTCTGTGACCGGACACCGCCGACGACAATCTCGGCTTTATTTTTGTCAATTTTCTTGCCGCCGGAGCCCGTTTGGGCGCAACCGGCAAAGAGACTCAGCACCAATACCAATACGATGAGTAATCTCGGCAATGATCTTTTCAGCATGACTTTATTTACCTCCTAATTTTTAGTCGCCTTTCCCCTCCGGATCTGTAATCATTTTCAACTTGCCTGAAACACCACTCCCCCCGATAAATCACTAATAAATTGACTGGATGGAGTCCCGATGATATGTATCCGAATTCCGCCGTCCCTGCGGACTCCGGGCAGATATTCTCTTAATCAATCATCGGCACGCATGTTCTAAATAAGTGCCGATGATTGATGTCAAAAACGGTTAATGGAGTAAAACTTTTGTTAAACCGGAATTTTCTTCTTCGTCCATAGTAACAAGTATCTCCAATATTTTCAATATCCATTTGTATGTTTTATAGAAATTATACAAAAACAGCGCCCAGGATACAGTCATTATTTGAGGCTGCGATCTGTTTAAAGGCCCGCACACCGGTGTGCGGGCCTTTTTTGTATGGTCGCAAAGCTCTAAAGTCTGTTTTCGTTCCGGGCGATAATGTCGTTCTGGCAGTCGAGATTGAGCTCGACGAAATAAGCCGAATAACCGGCGATTCGAACGACCAGATCACGATACGCTTTGGGATCGGCCTGGGCGGCGCGCAGCGTCTCCGTGTCGACGACGTTGTACTGGACCTCCAGTCCGCCGTTTTCAAAATACGCCTTTGTCAGGTCGCGCAGCTTCGCGATGCCGTCCTCGCGGCTTAAAACAGTCGGGTGCATCCTGAGATTCAGGGCGATGCCGTCCATGAACCGGGTGTGGTCAAAGCAGCAGGCTGAGACGAAGATGGACGTGGGGCCGTTCTTGTCGCGGCCCTGGGCGGGTGAGATGGCGTCTGCCAGCGGCTCTCCCGTTTTGCGGCCGTCCGGTGTTGCATAGGTGATATAGCCCTGCGCCACATGCTCGGCAGCACTGTAAAGGCCCGCCTTATAAACCTTTGATCTCTGGCTGGAGCATTCGCTGCACTGCCTGTAGTAGAGGTCGACGGCCCATTTCAGCTCCTCGTCCGCGTACGGGTCGGCGTTGCCGAAATGGGGGACTTCGTTGAGTATCTTCTGACGCAGGACCTCATACCCTTCCCAGTTTTTCATAACGGCGTCGTACAACTCCCGGGTCGAAATGAGCTTTTTATCGAAGCACATATACTTGATCGCTGTGAGGCTGTCGGCAATTGTCGCCAGGCCGACAGCCGTACCGCCGTATGAATTGTACTTGCAGCCGCCCGATACGGCGTCCATACCCTTTTCCATGCAGCCCTCCATGGAGATGGAGAGGCCGGCGTGGGGCATATGATACCCCACCAGATACTCGGCGTAGTTATTGATTGTGATATACCACTTGAAAAGGTAATCTGTCAGCTTCTCATAAGCGTCCCTGACCTGCTCGATGGAGGTCATCTCGTAGAGGTACCCGGAGCGGACCGGCGCCTGGGCGCCCGTCAGGGGGTTGATACCGTTGTTGATCGCCATATTCAAGGCGACGCCGAAGAAAATCGTGGCGTGGGACGCGCCAACCCCGTTGGGAGCCGGGTAGTCGTTTCCGGAACCGACGATTTCCTGGCAGCCGATGAGACTGTAGTCACGGGCGTCGCGCAGCTCGAAGCCGAGCTCCTTCATGAGGCCGGGGATGATAATCTCGTCGTTCTGAAAGAGGGGCAGTCCGCCTACGAGCTTTGACGTTTCCAAGGCGCAGTTCCAGAGCGCGTCGGGCGTTTTTTTATTGATGCGCAGGGAGATGGTCGGGTCGTGCAGCTTCAGGCGGCCCACGGTTTCCAGCACCATGAAGGTCACGGGGTTCGTGGCGTCCTCGCCCGTGTCGGGGTCCACACCGCCGATCGTGGTGTGCTGGTACGTGTTGCCGATGCCCGTCGTCTCGGCAAGCTTGCCGATTCCGCCCTCGTAAAAGCAGTTGGCCTTCAGGAAAAACGCATCGCAGATCTCCTGGGCTTCATCCAGCGTCAGCCGGCCTTCCTCCAGGTCCTTTTTCAGGAATGGCCACGTATACTGGTCAAATCGGCCGAAGGCCGGCGCCGGGTAGCCGCCCTCAATGGCGAGGAATATCTGGTACATGACGGTGGCCTGGCAGGCCTCCCAGAAGGTGCGGGCCGGATTTTCCGATATCCAGAGGAGTCCGTCCGCCATTTTGAGAAGCTCGGCGCGCCGCATGGGCTCTGTTGTCTCTTCCGCTTTTTTGGCGCAGGCCTCCGAAAAGCGCCGGACAAGCGTCGACGCCGCGTCGCAGGCGATCACCGCGGATTTATAAAACATGTATTTGCTCATGTCGCCGCCCATGATGTTCCCCTGTCGCGCATCTAAAAAGTCCTGTGCCTGTTTCCGGATGGCCTTGTAGCCGACGTTCAGGATCTTGCCCCAGCCGGGGGTCAGGTGGCCGGCCGGCAGCATCATGATGCCGGGCCTCGACGGGTCGCTGAAATCACAGGCGCCGAGGCTGAAAAATTCACCCGCGCCGTCCGGATACCATGCGTCGCCGACGGCGCTGTAGCTGTTCTCCCGCATGATCGGAGCCACGGAGCGAATGGCGTCGATATCCTCCTGGGCGATACAGAGCCTCAGCTCTTCGCCCTCGGGATTATGCCACAGTCCGTCCTCTTTTTTTGTCCACTGATGCTCAATGTCGAGAAGCAGCGGCCAGTAAGCCCCACTGGAGCCGCAGAAATTCTGCGACTTGCTGCCGACGATAAGCTCGAAGTCCTCGACGCGGACCGTCATTTTTGAGCAGATGTCGTATGTGACCATAGGCCGCTTGATAATCGGCACGATGTTTTTGTACTTCTGCAGCGCCTCAGCCGTGATGAGCGCCCGCTCGGCGTCACCCCTGATGACCCTGTCCCTGATGAGCTCCCGCATTTTTCGAATACGTTCGGTTGCCGGTCTGAATGTATACATAACAGCGCCTCCCATAATACGTAGCATGATACCATTATACATGAGGCGCCAATGCGTTGTCTACCCCGCCGGTGTGTTTAGCCAAATTACTGTAAAATTGGTTCTTGACGGATTTGTGAATTCGTGCTAAGGTGTCTCTTAATCTTATACAGTGAAAGGCGACGACGAAAGAGAGTACCTGTTTTCAAGCGCGCAGAGAGGAGACGGCAAGTGACGTCCGCACAGCATCCGTCACTGGTGGTGTAAGTCTTCGGGGAGAAAGCAGCGAAGCAGTTTCCGAGCCTTGGACCGAACGCGAGACACGAAGTGTTTCCAAGTGAAACACGCAGTGTTTCTCGACGAGGCTTCAACGGGAGTTCCGCCCGTTATCCCGGAAACGATATCAAAAGAAAACTGCAGTTTTAAAGTCACTGTAGATTCTATCGTATCGGCAGAGCGCAGGGACTCTCTCTGAAGAGGGATCTCTGAATTTAGGTGGTACCGCGGATTTTCCGCCCTAAACCGGTTTAACCGGTTTAGGGCTTTTTTATTTTGTAACGCCATTATGAAAGGAACGATTTATATGTACGCACTTCAAAAATCAATTAAACTGAACCATGTCCGCTATGATGTCCGGGGCCGTGTGGCAGCCGAGGCTGAAAAGCTGGCAGGACAGGGCATCGACATTCTGAAGCTGAATATCGGCAATCCGGCGCATTTCGGATTCGAAGCGCCGGAGCTTATCAGAAAATCCGTGACGGAGAAGCTGTCCCAGGCAGTCGCTTATTCGGATTCGAGGGGCCTTTTATCGGCGCGGCTGGCCATCGCCGATTACTGCAAAGCAAAAAAAATCCCGAACGTCAGCCCCGATGATGTTTATACGGGCAACGGCGTCAGCGAGCTGATTGCTATAACGATGCAGGGCCTTTTAAACCACGGCGACGAGATCTTGGTTCCGGCGCCGGATTATCCGCTGTGGACCGCTGCCGTGACGGTGGCCGGCGGGACGGCCGTCCACTACATCTGCGACGAGCAGGCGGAGTGGAACCCGGACATCAGCGACATCAAAAAGAAAATTACGGCCAGGACCAAGGGGCTCGTGATCATCAATCCGAACAACCCGACAGGGGCGCTCTACCCGAGGGAAATTCTGGAGCAAATCGTGGAGATCGCCCGGCAGAACAGGCTCATCATTTTCGCCGATGAGATCTATGACCGCCTTGTGATGGACGGCCACGAGCACATCTCCGTTGCTTCCCTCGCCCCGGACCTGTTGGTCGTGACGATGAACGGCCTCTCGAAATCCCATATTATCTGCGGCTTCCGCTGCGGCTGGATGTCTCTGAGCGGGGACAAGACGGGGGCGCAGGACTATATCGACGGCCTCACGCTGCTGTCCTCGATGCGGTTGTGCTCCAATGTGCCCTCCCAGCTTGCCATCGAAGAAGCGCTGAAATCCTCCGGCGGGACGGATGCCTCCCTGCTGCCCGGCGGACGCCTGTACGAGCAGCGCAATTACATTACCGAAGCGCTCAACAGCATCCCCGGTGTGAGCGCCGTCAAGCCGAAGGGCGCGCTTTATATCTTCCCGAGACTCGATGCCGGGCGCTTCCATATCAAGGACGACGAAAAATTTGCCCTTGATTTCCTCCGCGACAAGCATGTCCTGATGGTCCACGGCACCGGCTTCAACTGGAAGCAGCCGGACCATTTCAGAATCGTCTATCTCCCCGAGATCAACGTTTTGAAAACCGCCATGGACAGCCTCGGTGATTTTCTGACATATTACCGGCAATAAATCCAAATGATGCGATGGACGACCGCCGTCAGATCATGTCGTTGCACCCGGTGCACTACCGGGTGTCATTTTGTGTTGTTATTTACAGTATTTTGATATAAAATAATTCTGTTCAGTCAGCAGCTTCAGAAGAAGGTGTAATAATGACATATTATGATATCCTGGGAATCAGCCGCACGGCGAAGGACTCCGAAATCAAAAAAGCATATCACCGGATGATTATCGCTTTTCATCCCGACATATACCAGGGAGACAAACACTTCGCGGCTGAAAAAACCCACGAGTTAATTGAGGCTTATAATGTGCTGCGTCATCCGGCAGCAAGAAAGGAATATAACGAGCTGCTGGATTCGCAGTTACATACTTCTGTTGAACAGCCGGGTGATGATGCGGGAAGGAGAACGCATACCCGTTATCACCGTGCCAAGCCGAATATCCCCAGCAAATGCAAAGCTGTTTTCATTGTAATAGGTATCCTTTTTGTCATTTTCACCCTTGTTTTGTTTTTTACGGTCATAAGCAATATCTGAGCTTCATCCGGAGCGACAATCTGAATAGCTGTTCTGGCATTCTGCCGTGTTGAAACAGTGCGGCAAAAATGGTAGGATGAGACATAAACTGACGCTGACCACGTTGAAAATACATCAGGGAGGTAAACGCCGCATGACAGAAGGAAAACGATTTATCAGCCTTCACAGCGCGCCGTTCGGCAGAAAGGGTTCTTTCTTCATCGTACAGCAGAGCGATATCGGTCTGGACCATTACGGCGCGTCCGATCTGTGGGTGGGAACAACCCGCTCCACAGGGTACGGGTATTCCGGCATCGAGACGACGAACAGGGTGATGAAGATCACACTGGAAAAGGACGGGAAGCCCGTCCCCTTCGCAGTGTCAAATACCCCCGCCGAAATCATTCTGGAATCCGATCAGGGCGCCGTGCGCCTGTGCATTTCCGAGCACAGGCTGCTGCAGTTCCACTCGGAAGACGGTCTTTCGCTCGTATTGAACGCGCCGCTGACGGCGTTTCACGCCACTGTAAGAGACATGCTGGACGGCAGCTGGCTTCTGACCACATATATGAGCGCTGTGAATTGGCTGTTCGTCCCCGTCCGCGGCGCATGTGTCATGGACGCCCCCTACGACTGGCGCGGCATGCGGAATCCCTACATGCGCGGTACCTGGGTGCCGGATCAAAACGGCGTCCTCGACGTGTCGGTGGAGGAGTTTGAGCTGGAGACAAAGAGGCGCTCCTCTTACCCGGATTACGGGGCATCCGCCGCCGCTGTCCTGAAAGATTTCGAGCAGTACAGGGACACGTGTTTCCCCGAGCTGCCCGATGAGTATAAAAAAAGCCGCGACGCGGCGTCATGGATGATCTGGTCCCATACGCGGACCCCAGCCCCGCGCAGCCTTATCAAACGCGATATGGTCACGATGATGCACCAGCTGTTCGGCCAGTGCTACTGCTGGCAGCAGGCGTTTCAAGCGATGGCCCATTGTAAAAACGCCGATTTTGCCTGGAGCCTGCTCCAGTCCGTCTTTGATTATCAGAACCCCGAAACCGGCCAGATCCCTGACCACATCGACGAGATCAATATCACCTTCCTCACCTTCAAGCCGCCGATTTACGGCGTCGCTCTGAATTGGCTTCTGGACAAGTGCGACCTGTCCGTCATATCAGAGGAGCGCAAGGCGCTGCTGTATGAGGAGGTTTCAAAGCTCTACCGGTTTTTCTTCGAATACCGGGATGGGGATGGGGACGGCCTTCCGGAATACCACCAGTGCGACGAGACCGGCTGCGAGGACACCTCCATGTGCATGAAGGGCTTCCCGCTGGCCTGCCCCGAACTGGCAGCGTATCTCGTCAGCATGGCCGACGCGCTGTCCCGGCTCGCCACCCTGCTGGGTTATTCGGAGGAGGCCAAAGCGTGGGACGGCGAGGCCGCAGCCCTCAGCGACAGGCTGCTGAAGGCCTTCTGGACGGGTGAGCGCTTTATCGCCTTCCGCGCCGGGACGAAGGAGCTCGTCGAAACAGGCTCCATCTCCTTTTTTACGCCGCTGGTTATGGGCAAACGCCTGCCGAAGCACATCGCCGACATACTTATCAGGGATTTGTTTACCGAAAACATCCACATCACACCGTACGGCATCCCATCTGAAGCCCTGGACAGCCCGTACTTCGAGCACGGCTGGAGTAAGGGCACCATCCAATCGCCGACCATGGGCCTTGTCGTGCTCGGCCTCGCCGCCTGCGGCCGTGTGGAGGAAGCCCGGGACGCTGCGCGCCGTTACGTGCGTACAGTACAAAAATCCGGATTTTACCATATGATCGATCCGCTCACCGGCCTCGGGAATGACAAGGCCATCGGGATCAACAACGTCCAATACTGGGCAGCCTGGACCGCCGGCGTCTTCGCCCTTCTGGCGGGCTATCTCTGCTGACCGGCAGCTTGACGCTCAGACCAAACATGAAGGAGGATTATGCAATGTCAAATCTCAGGGAGCATCTGAAAGAAAAGTTTGTTTTCGAGCTGGAACCCATCAAGCCGTCGCCCTTCCCTGAGCTGAAGGCGCCCTGCCTGATGCACATCAGCAAGGAGCAGAACATCGACCTGAGCTGGTGGGCTGTGACGGAGCCGCTGGTCTGGGAGAAGGAGCCCTTCCGGCACGATTTCGACCAGTTTATGTTCTTTGCCGGCAGCGGAACGACGATGGACGAGCTGGGCGGCGTTGTGGAGTTCCATCTGGGCGACGAGAATGCCAATATGGAGATATTTCTCATCACAAAGCCCACGGTGATCTATGTGAAAGCCGGCCTCTATCATTGCCCGCTGATTTTCAAAGAGGTTTACGACCCGAAAAAGCCGATCTTCTTCAACGACGTGTCACTTGCCGGCATCTACCGCAAGTACAAGCCCGGCAGCGACAAGCCGCTGGGCGTGTTCGATATCCCCCTGGAGAAGACGTGGTAAACAGCAATATAACGAAGCAATCCGTAAATTCAGTAAAAGCATGTAGGGGCGGGTTCCAACCCCGCCCCGCCTTGTACCATGTAACGCCGAGAAGAATGGGGCGGGGTTTAGAACCCGCCCCTACGCGTTTCGAGCATACTTTTTATATCCTGTTTTCGTTCCGCGCGATGATGTCGTTTTGCAAATCTCTGCCCAGCTCCACAAAGTAGGCGGAGTATCCGGCGATGCGGACGACCAGGTCCCGGTGGGTCAGGGGGTCTGATTGGGCGGCCTTCAGTGTTTCCGTGTCCACCACGTTGTACTGGACCTCCATGCCGCCGTTTTCAAAATATGCCTTCGTCATGTCCCGGAGCTTTGTGATGCCATCCTCGCGGCTGAGCACAGTGGGATGCATGCGGAGGTTAAGAGCGATTCCACCGAGAAAGCGGTGATGGTCGAAGCAGCAGGCGGAGACAAAGACGGCGGTGGGGCCGTTTGTGTCCCTGGACTGGCAGGGAGACATGGCGTCGGCGATGGGCTCGCCGAATTTCCGGCCGTCGGGGGTAGCCCAGGTGAGATAGCCCTGCGCCACATGGTCGGACGCGCCGTAGAGGCCCGCTTTGTAAACCTTGGACCGGACGCTGTACATCTCCCTGCAGATGGTGTAATACAGGTCGACGCACCATTTGACCTCCATATCCGCATAGGGGTCGGCGTTTCCGTAATGGGGCACCTCGTTTATAATCTGCTGGCGGAGGGGCTCGTAGCCCTCCCAGTTTTTCATGACGGCGTCGTAGAGCTCCCGGGTGGTGCACTTTTTCTTGTCAAAGCACATGAATTTGATGGTCGTCAGGGAATCGGCCAGGGTGGCAAGACCCGTGGCCGTGCCGCCATAGGAATTGTATTTGCAGCCGCCCATGACGGCGTCTTTCCCCTTTTCCATACAGCCCGTCATTGAAATGGACAGTGCCGGCTGGGTGGAATAGTAGGGCGAAATGTATTCGGCGTAGTTGTTGGCCGAAATAAAAAGCCGCATGATATACCGGCCCATCTTTTCGACGGCGGCCCGGACCTCCTCAATGGAAGTCATCTCGTAGAGATAGCCGGTCTGAAGGCTCGACTGCTCGCCGTTAAAGGGATTTTTTCCGTTGTTGATGGCCATGTCGAAGATGCTGCCCCACCAGACGCTGGCGTGGGGCGGGTAAATGCCGTTGGGTGCGGGAAAGTCGCAGCCGCAGCCGACAATCTCCTGACAGCCGATGATACCGTAATTGCGGGCGTCATAGAGCTCAAAGTCCAGCTCCGCCCGGAGGCTGGGGATGATGACCTCGTCGTTCTGGAAGAGGGGCAGTCCGCCTACGAGTCGCGAGGTCTCCAGCGCGCACTCCCACAACCTGTTGGGTGAATTCTTATTAATACGCAGGGAGATGGTGGGATCGTGGAGCTTCAGCCGTCCGACGGTCTCCAGCACCATGTAGGTGATGGGGTTCGTAGCGTCCTCGCCCGTTTCCGGGTCGACACCGCCGATGGTGGTGTGCTGATATGTATTGCCGATCCCTGTGGTTTTGACGAGCTTGTCGGGGCCCGCGTTATAATAGCAGTTGGCTTTCAAAAAGAACGCGTCGACGATTTCCTGGGCCTGGTCCAAGGTCAGGACACCGCTTTCAAGGTCTTTTTGAAGATACGGCCAGGTCCACTGGTCGAAACGGCCTAGCGCCGGGGAGGGAATTCTCGTCTCGATGGTGATGAGGACCTGATACAGCATAATGCCCTGGACGGCTTCCCAGAAGCTGCGGGCGGGATTTTCGGAGATCCACATCAGGCTGTCGCCCATTTTTACAAGCTCGGCTTTGCGCACAGCGTCCGCACAGGCGGCGGCCTTGTCCAGGCAGGCCTGCGCGTAGCGTTTGACGAGCATAATTGCGGCGTCGCAGACAATGACGACGGATTTGTAGAACATAGACTTATCCATATCCTCGCCCATCAGGTTGCCCCGGTGCGCGTCAAGCCAGCCCTGCGCCTCCTTACGTATGGCGGCGTAGCCGGTTTTGATGATCTTGTCGTAGCCGGCAATCAGATGGCCGGGAGACAGGACCGTCATGCCCATGCCGCCGTCGGCGTAGCTGGAGACGTTCAGGCGCTTGAGTTCGTCAAAGCCGTCGGGCTGCCAGGCATCGGCAACGGAGGTGATGCGCCTTGTTTTCCAGTACTGCTGGATGGCATCGAGCGCCTCGTAATCCTCCCTGCTGATGGAGAGCCGGACCTGCTCGCCTTCGGGGTTATAATACATCCCGTCCTTCAAGGTCCACTCGCCGTTTCTGACCGGCTCCAGGAACCAGCCCTGACCCATCCATTCCGGGTACTGGGGGCTGCCGAAAAAGTAGGGGCTCTTGTTGCCGATGATGATTTCGAAGTCCTCGAAGAGGATCGTCATTTTCTTGCAGAGCTCGTATAGCATCAGGGGCCGCTTGATGATTGGCACCACATTCTCGTATTTCTGTGAAGCCTCCGTCCAGATAACGGCGCGTTCCGAATCGATTCTCAAAACCCTGTCCCGGATAAGCTCCCTCAGCTTCCATATGCGTTTTGTCGCGGGTTTGAACTCATACATGGGCAATTCTCCAATCCGAATAGCTCAATGCTTATTTCCTATTTACATTATACAACGCTTCCCGCTAATTGTCATGGAGATCCGCGTGGTGCCGGCCGCAGGCCTGCAGGACAGCCACCAGAATGGCGTTGAATTTATCCGTCGCCGTGTCCGTGCGGGAGGAGAAGACGGCGGGCACGTCCGGTCCCTGCGCCGTTCCGGCTGTTTTCAGGCGAGCGAAATAGTGCAGGGATTTTGTGAAAATATTCCCGGCTGCCAGATCCGGCATGATCAGGATATCGGCTTTCCCGGCGACCTCGCTTGTGATGTTTTTGTGGCGGGCTGCGTCTTCCGATACGGCGTTGTCCAGACCGAAGGGTCCGTCCACAATACAGCCTTTGATCTGACCCCGGTCGCAGGCCTTGCTGAGCATGGCGGCCTCGATTGTCGAGGGTATCGCCGGATTGACGACTTCGACGGGCGCCAGAACGGCAACCTTCGGCATGTCACAGCCCAGGTCTTTGGCGAGCTTCACGGCATTATTGATGATTTTGATTTTATCCTCATAGGTGGGGGCGATATTGATGGCGCAGTCGGTGATGATCATGAGCCGGTTCTCCGCCGTATACTCGCAGACCGTCGCTTGGGATACGAGCGTACCTTCTCTGACAAAGCCGTAAGCCTTGCTGAACACGGCCTTCAGGAAGGCGGGTGTCTGCATGATACCCTTCATCGGAATATCGGCTTTACCGTCAGCCACCAGCTGCATGGCTGTTTTTGCGCAGACTGCCTCGTCCGACGCTTCGATGATTTCCCAGTCGGCAGGCTCTTCACCCATATCCTTCAGGAGCTTTTTCGTCTCTTCCGTTCTGCCCACGAGTACGGCTGTTATGATCCCGGCGCGTTTTGCCGCGACAACGGACGACAGCGCGTCGTCGTCGTGGGCGGCGGCCAGGGCGACTTTCTTCTTAATACCTTTTTGAACGATAAACGCCTGTATTTCATCAAAGGTCTTAAACATCACTATAACAATCCTTTCACGCTATTGCCGGGATGGTCCTCCAGCTCTTTTATCTCTTCCTGACCGGCGAGGCCGGCCAGTGCCCCCCGCGCCAGCGCTTCCATCTCAAACTCGCCGGGGTAGGCGACGACGGGAGCGATAAAGCCGACAGCCTCAGCGATGGATATCTGTACATAACCGCTGTGAGCCATGCCGCCGGTCAGGAGGACGGCGTCCACCCTGCCCTTCAGCACCGCCGCCATGGCGCCGATTTCCTTGCACACCTGGTACATCATGGCGTCGAAGCATTCCATGTATCTCCTGTCGCCCTTAAAGCCTCTTTCTCTGACAAGGCGCATATCGCTCTCACCCAGATAGGCCATCATACCGCCGTTGCCGTTGAGTTTTTGGTGCATTTCCTTCTGTGAGTATTCTCCGGAATAACACATATCCACAAGCGCGCCCACGGGCAAAGCTCCGGTGCGGTTGGTGGAAAAGGGTCCGTCCCCCTCGATGCCGTTGGTGGCGTCGATCATGCGCCCCTGCCTGTGGGCGGCGACGGTGATGCCGCCGCCCATATGGACGACGATCAGATTGAGCTTTGTGTAGTCCAGACTGTTCTTCCGGGCGTGCTGCTTCCCGCAGGCCCGGTGGTTGAGGGCGTGGAAGCTGGAACGCCGCGGCAGCTCAGGCAGGCCGGAGTAGCGGGCCAGCGGCTCAAATTCGTCGGTCACCGGCGGATCCACGACCATCGGGACAGCCCGGCCTTCCCTTGCCATCTGATAGGCCACTAAAACGCCGATATCGCAGGCGTGGCGGCCGAATTGACCGCTTTTAATCTCCGCGAGCATCCGCTCATTGATCCTGTATATACCGCCGACAAGCGGCCGCGTATGGCCGCCGCGGCTGACGACGGCGTCGGCGTCCTTGTAATCGATACCTTTTTTCAGTAAAAAATCATTGATTTTGTCAAATCTGTATTGATACTGGTCGAGAATTGCTCCAAACCGGCCGATCTCCCCGGTGGGATGCTCCAGGTTCTCCTTCAGGAGACATACTTCATCTTCCCAGTACGCAAGCTTGCTGGACGTCGAGCCCAGATTCATCACAACGATTTTAAACATATTTCGCCCCCTTCTATATCTGCGCCTTCTCCGTCCGGCACGTTTTTCTTATGTTAATATATAATAAGAAATCGGTCAAGACGGAAAGCACGCATCCCTCAGCAGATGCGGTCTTTCAGCAGGGCGCGCGCCTTGGCCAGATTTGGTACGAGAACCGCCATATCTCTTATTTTTGCCATTTTATATCCCCCTTCCGCCGGGATACGGTACGACTCGGTGCTTTTTATACCCCCTGTTAAAATCGCATAGACGCAGCCCAAAATCTCCTGCTTTGACATATCCGTCGTGAGATAAGGCAGCATTTTATCAAGCATCTGGTATTTTCTGGTCATATTCAGCTTGCTGACGCTGTCATATATTTCCGTGAGAACCGCCCGCTGTCGGTCCGTTCGCTCGAAATCGCCCTGGCCGATACGGCGGATGCGGGCATATTCCAGCGTCTGCTGTCCATTCAGATGGTTCTGCCCGCCGATTAGCTTCCAGCCGAATTTTTGATTCAAATGCGCGGCCTCGGCACGGCTCAGCGTCATATCGATACCGCCCAGCAGGTCGACAAGCTGGATAAAGCCATCAAAATCGACCTCGAAATTACCGTCGATCGATACGCCGAAGTCCTTTTCGACTGTTTTTTCCAACAGATGCATCCCGCCGAACTGGTATGCCGCGTTAATCCTGTTGTCGCTGTAACCCGGTATCGGCACATACATATCCCGCATGAGGGATATCAACCTCAGGGCTTTGTCCGCTTTGCTGTAACATGCAATAATGATGGCGTCCGACCGCGCCCTTTTTTCACCCGGCCGCTTGTCCTGGCCGATCAGGAGAATGTTGATCACGTTCATTTCCCCGGACGGCTTTGCATTTTCCGGAAAAGCAGGCATTTCCGGGTCCGGTTCGTCCCCGGAAGGCCAGATTACATCCTCCGGCGCCATCCGCGGCGCGTCCGCACTGTCATCGCTGTTATGTTCCATCTCAAAAAACTCGTTTTCAGGCGCATGAAATTCCTGCTTTTCAGCAACGCCTATTTTGGAAAGCTCCGTATAGACAAAAACCCCGGAAGCCGCCGCCAGCACCGCGGCAGTTACTCCGATCGTGATAAGTATGATTTTTATAGCTTTCCCTCTTTTTTTCATCGCGGCATCCCTCCTCAATGACAATGTGTTCATTCCCGCGTTTTTTATGCAAACCAAGCAAACCAAGGGAACGGTTCTCCTGGTCTGCCAGAAGAAACCGTCCCCTTGGTTTAATTTCGCTTGATAGATTTGCTGAAGCCGGAGGGTAAATCCCCGTCAAGCTACAACACGCAGGAGAATCCGCCGTCGACTTTGATTTCGGCGCCGTTGACGTAGTCGGAGGCCTTGGAGGCCAGGAACACGACGGTGCCCATCAGGTCGTTCAGGTCTCCCCAGTAGCCGGCGGCGATTCGGCCGGTGATATGGTCGTAAAACGTCTTGTCGGCGGAAATGGCGATGTTCATGTCCGTCTGGATGAAGCCGGGGCATATGGCGTTCGTCTGGATGTTGTACTGGCCCAGCTCGTTGGCGAAGTCGCGGGTGATGCCGATGACGCCGTGCTTGGCCGTCACATAAGCCGGGCACATTCTGTCGGCTGTGAAGCTCAGCGCCGAGCCGATATTGATGATCTTGCCGCTCTTTTGTTTCACCATGACCTTGGCGACTTCATGGCCCAGGTGATAAACGGTCTTCAGCTGCAGCTCCAGAACACGGTCATACGTTTCTTCGGGGAACTCCAGGAACGGGGCGAAATGGTTGGTTCCGGCGTTGTTGACGAGGATGTCGATGCGGCCGTATTCCTTCATGCAGCCTTCAACGACGGATTTGAGATACTTCCGGTCCGTCAGGTCACCCCTGATAAAGGCGACCTTGCGCCCCTCCGCCTCGATGAGCCGTTTGACGTCGGAGACATCTTCCGTGAAGTGCGGGATGTAGAGGTCGGCTCCCGCCTTGGCAAAGGCGACAGCGTAGCCCATACCGAGCCCCTGATTGGCGCCGGTGACCATGGCCACCTTGCCCTTCAGACTGAAATAATCCATAGAGAATGCGGCGATTTTATCGAGTGCGCTCATAATCTGCCTCCTTATAATGTCTTTGGACTTTTCATGACGTCGCTGATCGTTTTAGCGATGCCGTCGGGGTCCATGCCGTAGTACTTATAAATTTCATCAGGATCACCCAGGACCGCGAATTCGTCGGGCAGACCGATACGTTTGAATTTGCCGCAGAAGCCGGCTTCCAGCAGGACTTCCGCGACGGTGCTGCCGAGGCCGCCGTTGATTGAGTGTTCTTCGACGGTGAAAATATTTCCGGTCTCGCGGGCGCATTTGAGGATCATATCGGCGTCGATGGGCTTGACGGTGTGCATGTCGATGACGCGGGCGGACAGACCGTACTGCTCCTTCAGCTTCTTGGCGCCCATGAGGGACCAGTATACGGAGGAGCCCGCGGAGATGATGGTGAGGTCCGTACCGGGCAGCGTCTCGATGGCTTTGCCGATCACAAACTCATAATCGTTATCAGCGTAGACGTTCGGAGAGCCGCCGCGGTCAATCCGTATGACCATGGGGCCCTGGAAGGTAAAGGATTGGCGGATGACCTTGCAGCACTGGGCTGCATCCGCCGGGACGACGACGGTCAGGTTCGGAATGGCGTGGTAGAGGGCCAGGTCTGCGATGCAATTGTGCGTGGGGCCGCCGGCGGCGGTCACACCGGCGTGGGTGCCGATGAGGCGGACGTTGACGTCGTTATATGCAATGTCGGTGTGGATCTGATCGGCTGTGCGAAGGGATAAAAACGGTCCGAAAACCTGCGAATACACAATCTCACCGGATAGCGCCAGCCCGGCAGCGGCGCCGACCTGGTTTGGCTCGGCGATGCCGAAGTTAAAGCAGCGCTCCGGGTATTTTTTTAACAGCTTGCCCGCTGAAGAGGAGGGGGCGACGTTATCCGTGTAGGTGAACACGAAATCCATGCCCTCTTCGGCCATTCTGAAAAGCTCCTCGCCGTAGGCCTCGCGGGCGTTAGAGAGCATCTGGTCAAAGTTGAAGGTCGTTTTTACGCTCATTATTTCGTCTCCTTCCTATTATTCATCACACATGCGAGCGCCTTATCCAGTTCCTCTCTGGCGATACCGCCGCCGTGCCATTTGTGGTTGTGCTCCATAAAGTCGACGCCCTTGCCCTTGACGGTATTGGCGATGATCGCCGTCGGTTTGCGCTTCCCGGTAATCTCCACCGGCGGAAGCTTGTCGAACGCGTCGCAGACCTCTTGCATGTCGTTTCCGTCGGCAATGTTGATGACATCCCAGCCAAAGGCTTCCAGCTTCTTGTCCAGGGGGTCGATGTTCATGATATCTTCCGTCTTGCCCGTCATCTGCAGGCCGTTCTTGTCAACAATCAGGCAGAGATTGCCCAATCCGAAATGGCCGCCGGCCATCATCGCTTCCCAGTTGGTTCCCTCATTGAGCTCGCCGTCGCCGGTGAGGACAAAGACACGGTAATTTTTCTTCTGTTTTCTGGCGCCCAGGGCGTAACCCACGGCGATGGGGAGGCCATGGCCCAGAGAGCCCGCGGACGCCTCGATATGCTCGCAGTATTTCCTGTTGCAGTGCATGCCGAATTTCGCGGTTTCCAGCGTTTCGAAATGCTCGATCATATATTCCATCGTGTACGCGCCCAGGTCCTGGAAGATGGTGTACAGCGTTTCGCTGCAGTGACCCTTTGAAAGGATCAGGCGGTCCCGGTCCGGATTGCACGCGTCAAAGACGCTGTAGTTCATGTACTTGTAGTACAGCGCCACGGCGACCTCGACCATGGACAGCTCACCGCCCAGATGGCCCATGCCGATGTTATAAATGAAATTCAGGAGGTCGCAGCGGATCTTTGTGCATTTGTCTGCCAGTTCCGGGACCGTCATTATTTTCTTCTCACTCATAAGACTTTCTCCTTACTCAAATTTATTGCACTCGATGAGGATCTTGATGTGCTTACCTGAGACCTGCGCCTTAAAGGCCTCTTCCGCCTGGTCGATGGGGAACACAGCGGAGGTGAACTCCTCGAGCTTAAACCTCGGAAAGACCTGCCAGGCGCGGGGGAAGGCGTAGGGTGAAACATACATACCCGTAATGGTGAGCTCGTTGGCATAGATAAATCTGTAGAGGTTTAACGGCATCTCGTAATCGTTGGGATACATGGCCGCGTAGACGAGCTTTCCGCCGAAGGCGGTGATATACGGCAGGTCATAAACTGCCTTCGTGGAGCCCGAGCAATCAATCACGACGTCATAGCCCCTGCCGCCCGTCAGCTCCATGGCTGCTTTTTTCACATTGACTTCCAGCGGGTTGATCGTATGGTCGGCGCCGTATTTCATTGCCAGCGCTCGGCGTTCGGCGATCGGCTCGACGAGTGTCAGGCTGGTGGCGCCCATCATATGAACAGCCTGCGTCGCCAAAAGCCCGATGGGTCCGCCGCCGACGATGATGACGCGCTGGCCGATCTTCATCTCAATCTTGTCCATCAGACGAACGGCGACGGAGACCGGCTCCAGGAGACAGGCTTCCTTCAGACTGACATTATCGGGCATTTTATAAACCTGGGATTCGTGCCAGACGACGTATTCGCTCATGCCGGGGTTGTTGGATTCGTTGGCGTGTTCGCAGAACTGCTGCTGGCCGTTCTGGCAGTAATAGCATGTCCCGCAGAAATGGAGAAAATTCCCTGCGACGCGGTCTCCGACCTTGAGCCCTTTTTTCGTAGCCTTTGGCCCCAGCTCCGCGATAACGCCGGAGACCTCGTGGCCGAGGCCGAACGGAACTTCCCATCCGAAAATGTTCTCGACAAGATGCGGGTCTGAGCCGCAGATCGCACAGTAGGCGACTTTAATGCGGACATCCTCGGGCCCCAGGGGCTGCATCGGGATATCCGCCACCTTGACCTGTCCGCGTTTTGATTCGTCGGGATCCCTCAGGCTTCCGACTTTAACGACAGAAATCGACTTCATAAGCAATTCTCCTTTAAGTCATACTCATCATTTGAATTATAGCCTTCATCCGGAAACAATTCAATCGCCCCGAAAGACATGATTGACCCGTTTGTGTCCGTTTGCGGGAACACCGGCGAAAACATGCTTGTCGTGCCGAAACAGAGTTGCTATAATGATTGGCATGGATCAATTATACAATATAGCCGGGGAGACTGTATATGGAAAAAGGTGAAAAGGGCAGCCTTTATATACCGTTTCAGATTCCGATACAGATGTCGGATTACAACCTTTCCGTCCCGTATCTCGAAAAGTTGGATGAAACATGCGTGGAATTCACGCACACCCACCTGAACTATGAGATTTACTATATCCTGGAGGGGCGCATGCGCATGCGCATCGGCGATCAGGAGCATCTGCTCATGCCGGATCACTTTATCCTTATCCCTCCCGGCGTCTCTCACGGCGCTGTCTACAACCCCGACGAGGCAAAGGTCTACGTCGTTTTCGTCTTCGGTATCCATCAGAATTCCGAAGCCGTCTCCCGACGCTCACCCGAGCATGAATTTGTCAGCTATTTTGAGAACGTGCTGAAAGAACAGCTATATATCATCGCCGAGGATCATAACAGCTGCCGGGACATCCTCGTTTTGATCCAGCGCGAATACGCGGAAAAGCAAATCGGATGGCAGATCATTCTCGCCGACTACTGCCGGGAGTATTTTGTGAAGCTCCTGCGAAACATCCTCTCTGACAAGCCGTCCCTGACCTCCGAGCCGGACTCCGGTCATGCAAATCTGGCGATCGAAATAACGAAATATATGCACAGGCATTACCAGGAGAATATCTCTTTGGAGGATGTTTCAAAAGCTTTTCATATTACACCGCGGCATGTCACGAGGATATTCAGCGATTATTTCGGCACGAGCTTCCGCAAAACGCTCAGTATCTACAGATTGAATTATGCCAAGAATTATCTGTGTTATACGGACAAGCCGGTGGAGGAGATCGCCGCTCTCGTGGGAATATCGGCGCCGCAGACCCTCTACCGCCTGTTCAAGGAAAATGAGGGAATGACCATATCGGAATTCCGGAAATATCACAAACCGCAGTCCCCGCAGTGATAAAAATGCAGGG
>JAAYBH010000158.1 GCA_012718935.1 Clostridiales bacterium | reverse complement strand
GACTTAAATGAGGTGCCCGCCGCCATCGCCCTCTCCCGGGCAACGATCCGGAATATCAAGCAAAATCTTTTCTGGGCGTTTATATACAATCTGATCGGTATCCCCTTCGCAGCCGGCGTCGTCCATCTCTTCGGAGGGCCGCTCCTATCACCGGTCTTCGCCGGGGCGGCGATGGCGTTCTCCTCGGTATCGGTCGTCACAAACGCGCTCCGGCTGAGACGATTTAAAGTAAAGTCATAATGTGCCCGAATGATGAAAACGCAAACGTCAATACTATAACGGGACAAGCACAAAGCAGCGCGGGCTGCGAAGACCTGCAGTCCTGATTATGAGAAGGAGGGATGCGCCATCATTAAAAATCTTATTCTGAGCGTCGACGGCATGAAAAGCACCCAGTGTGAACACAACGTCAAATCGGCGTTGGGCGAGTTGGAGGGAATCAGAAAGGTCGAGGTCGACGTGCCGGGGAAAACCGTTGCGATTTCACTTGATCCATCTGCCGTCACGGTGAATCAAATCGTCAATGTGATTCAGAATCAAGGTTATAGAATTAACTAAGCAGGCAAAGCAATAGGGAGGGTTTGCGAATAAACCGATTCCTGACTCTCCCTGAATCTTTGAAAGGAGCAGATAAAGATGCAGAATATCATACTCAAGGTTGAAGGCATGTCGTGCAGCCACTGCGAAAACAGAGTCAAAAAGGCGGTAGGCAGCTTAACGGGCGTCGGCAGCGTCAAGGTCAGTCTGGCGGATAAAACCGTTGCGGTGGAGCTTGACCCTTCCTTGATTGCCGAAACAAAGATCAGGGAAACAATAGAGCACGAGGGCTATGACGTCGTCTCGTAAGCCTCGGACCGGCGGGAGGGCACATCCGCCATACATTATCTTTTACGCCGCACCGCAGGCGGCCGAACGGCCGTGACGGTCAGGGATTCCCCTCCCAAGGAGGGGTGGCGCATCGCGCCGGGGTGGTTACGAGTATGCAGGGCGGTGCAAACAGGGGCGGATATCCGCCCCTATTTTGTTTCGTCATAATGTCGCTTCAGCATCTCGAAGCTCGTTTCGCTCAGGTCGTGTTCGATTTTGCAGGCATCCTTATAAGCCGTCTCCTCGTCGACGCCGATCGACATCAGGAAGTCGGCGAGCAGACGGTGCCGTTCGTATATTTTTTCGGCGATTTCGCCGCCGGTTTCGGTGAGCGTTATAAATCCGCTGCGATCCATCTCGATGTAGCCGTTTTCACGCAGCTGCTTCATCATTACGCTGATTGTCGGCTTCGAGTAGTTCAGCGCGTTGCAGATGTCGATGGAGCGCACGTGGCCATGCTTTTCCTGTTCAATCAGGATGATTTCAAGATAGTTTTCAGCAGCTTCCAGAATCTTCATGCTTCACTCCCGCCTGACTGCAGTGGTTTTGGCATCCGGAACAGCTGCCGCAGTTGCCGCCGCTGCTGACGCTCCGTCCCGCCTTCTTTTGCCTTATTATATAGCAGACGGCTGCAATAAGCCACAGGGAAATACCCGCCGTGAGGACATAATCAAGAATCGTCATGGCTCCTCCTTATAAAATAAGGCTGAACAGCCTGTAGACTGCAAACGCCGCTGCCCATGCAATGGCGCACTGGGCGATGATGAGGAGGATCGTCTGGACGCCCGACCGGAGCTCCCGCTTAATGGCGGCAATTGCCGCAACACAGGGCGTATACAGCAGGGTGAAAACAAGGAAGCTGATGGCGGTCAGCGGCGTGAACATGGCCCCGAGGGCTGCGCCGATATCCGAAATGTCGGTGCCGAGCAGCACACCCAGAGTGCTGATGACGGCCTCCTTTGCCGTAAAGCCGGTGATGAGCGCCGTTGAAACGCGCCAGTCGTCAAAGCCCAGGGGATGGAATACAGGGGAAATGAACCTGCCGATCACGGCCAGGATGCTGTCGGCGCTGTCGGCGACGACGTTGAGCTTCAAATCAAAGGTTTGCAGGAACCATATGACGACAGTGGCAATCAGAATGATTGTAAAAGCGCGCACTAAAAAATCCTTCGCCTTTTCCCACATCAGAATCAGCACGCTTTTAATCGAGGGGAATCTGTAATTGGGAAGCTCCATGACAAAGGGGACGGGCTTGCCGCGGAAGACCGTTTTGTTGGATACAAGCGCTGCGATGATGCCGATTATGATGCCGGCCGCATACAGCCCGATCATGACGAGGGCTCCGTATTTTGGGAAGAAGGCGGCGGTGAAGACGGCGTAGATCGGGATTTTAGCCGAGCAGCTCATAAAGGGTGTGAGCATGATGGTCATACGCCGGTCGCGGTTGGAGGACAGCGTCCGCGTCGACATGACGGCAGGAACGCTGCAGCCGAAGCCTAAAAGCATCGGCACGATGCTCCGCCCCGAGAGGCCAATTTTACGCATCAGCTTATCCATGACATAGGCCACCCGCGCCATATAGCCCGTATCCTCCAAAATCGAAAGGAAGAAGAACAGCGTCACGATGAGCGGCAGGAAGCTCAGAACGCTCCCGACACCGGCGAAAACGCCGTCAATCACAAGACTGTGAACGACGGGATTGATCCCGTAAGCCAGGAGCCCCGCGTCGACCAGGTCTGTGAGTGCCGTGATCCCGAAGCTCAGGAGGTCGCTTAAAAAAGCTCCGACCACGTTGAAGGTGAGCCAAAAAATGGCGAACATGATGAGCAGAAAAACGGGGATGGCCAGGTACTTGTTTGTCAAAAGCTTGTCAATTTTGACGCTCCGGCTGTGCTCCCTGCTCTCCCGGCAGCGGACGACGGTGTTGGAGCAGACCTTTTCAATGAAAAGATAGCGCATTTCAGCCATGGCGGCGTTCCGGTCCATGCCGTGCTCGGTCTCCATCTCGACGATGCTGTGCTCGATCATGTCCAGCTCGTTTTTATCGAGCTCAAGCCGCTGGATGATATCCGCGTCGCCCTCGATGATTTTTGTGGCCGCAAACCGCGGCGACATCCCGCAGTTGTCGGCGTGGTCTTCGACAATATGGGAGACGGCGTGGATACAGCGGTGGATTGGACCGGACTCACAGAAGTCAATGCGCTTAGGGCAGACTCTGTGCCTGGCCGTATGTACCATAACGTCAATCAGCTCGTCAATGCCCTCGTTTTTCGCCGCGCTGATGGGCACGACAGGAATGCCGAGCTCCTCGGATATTTTCTCGATATCGATGGTACCGCCGTTACCTCTCACTTCGTCCATCATGTTCAGCGCCAGCACCATCGGGACGCGCATTTCAATGAGCTGGAGCGTCAGGTACAGGTTGCGCTCGATGTTCGTAGCGTCGACAATGTTGATGATGCCGTCCGGTTTGTTGTTGAGTATAAAGTCCCTTGTGACGATCTCCTCGTTGGAGTAGGGCCGGATGGAATAGATGCCCGGCAGGTCGACGACGGTGTGACGCTTGTCGTTTCTGTCCGCGGCTGTCTGCGTGCACTCCTGGTGCCCCCCGTGGCAGCTACTGCTGTGGCAATTTCTGTTGT
>JAAYBH010000157.1 GCA_012718935.1 Clostridiales bacterium | reverse complement strand
AGCCAAAGGTATTTCATTGATTCTATTTCGTTCCGGTCGTTTAAAGCAGCCTCATAGAGGAAGGCATATTCTTCATATGCGAGGAGCTTTACAGAATTGAGCGCTTCATAGTGATTTTAATGGCTTATTTTTCGCTTTCACTAGATTGAATCATAGTGACATTTCCGTTGTCATCTGACGTACTCACGGAAGATTGTTCTCCGTCTTCTGCAGGGACTTGGATAGTAGCTTCTTCATTTTCATCAGGGATATTGATGATAAAGCCCCTGTCAATAGATTCGTAATTATCCGGCAGAGGGATAAAAAACTTGCTGTTGTAAAATTGAATTTCTAATTCCTCAGGTATGGAGATGATGAAACCTTCATCGTTGAAAAGTCTGTTGGCTGAAGCAGTATAATAGCCAAAAACCGAATGTAGTCCTACCGTCGAAAATAAAAAGACAGGCAAAAACAAAGAGAGCATCTTTACTCGCACATGTTTCCCTCCACTTCAGTTACACTGTTATTGAGTAGTTATATTTGTAGACGTTTGGAAGTATAAAAAGTTCCTGTATTGGGAAAAGACGGAGGGCAACTATAAATGCCGTCCGTCTTAACAATCATCATATATCTGTGGCCTGCCGACAAAAGCAAAGCCGTCACCCTGGGTATGCTGCGTCATAACAACATTGTTGTAGCCGGAGGCACAGTGGATAATCGTCAGAGTTCCGGCGTTGTTCTGCACTACGATGCCGACGTGCTCGCAATCTGCGTAAAATACGAGGTCGCCGGGCTGCGCGCTGCTCCAGTCGATCGCGTCGCAATAACTGTACTGATCGGACGCGCCGCCGCCGTGTCCGATTATGTATTCACCGTCGTAGGCGTTGTAGAAAGTCCAGTCCACGAACCCACTGCAATCCATTCCGAACGGGCGAACCGTTCCGGTAGTAGGGCTGTCGTCTGCCGTGACCTTCATGGGCGTTCCCCAGCAACTGTCCCAGCCGAGCACGAGAGACTTACCGCCCCAAAAGTATTTGACCTTGCCGAGCAGCGAATAGGCCGTCAGCACGACGTCGGTGCGCTCCTCGCTTAAATCGTCGGGCAGCGTATCCATGATTTTGGCTATCTCATCAGCCGATAAGGTAATATCCGTATAGCTGCCGGTCAGCCGCATGAAAAGCTCCTGATAGTCGGGCTTCATCAGTTCGTCGAGCTGTTCCACCTGCTGGGCACCGAAACCATACTCCGTGATCATGTCGGCATAGGTCTTATAGCTGACGGAGATCGTCAGGATAGTTTCATAGGTGGTTGTCGATGTTTCCACGCTCTCTCCGTTTACAATTTCTGTGGTTGTCTCCTCATGTTCAACGGTCTCGGTATTATAGGCGATGCTGTTCATATCCCAGAAGACAGTCCGCAGCATATCTGTTTTGATCTGGTCGAGCGTAGCCACTTCCATAGGGTTCTCCGGATCAGATGTAGCCTTGACAGCATAAACAGCAAGCACCTCGCTCCAATTGGCGACCATGCTTGCCGTTCCTTCTTTATTGATGATGAGCGTATCATGCGGTGTATCTGCTATGATCTCGTCAATCTTTTCCGAGAATTCGCTGTTGATCTGAGCCACGACCTCCGGCATGGAGGGGTTATCCTCATAGCCCTGTTCGGAAGCAAAAATTCCGAGAGGAGAACAGAAGACAAATCCCACGACAGCTATGACCACGATGACGGCAATGGCAATCCATCCGCCAGCCGCGATGACGGTTACGAGACCTTTGACAGCGGTGATGACGGCTTTTACGGTCGCAACAGTCGCTTTTGCTACGCTTTTAGCTGTGACGGTCGCTGCCTTTGCCGCAGCGCGTGCTGCCTGCGCGGCCTTTTGCGAAGCTTTTACAGTCGCCTGTGTCATTTTCCGGGCTGCCGTAGTTGCTGTTTGCGAGGTCTTTACGGCAACTTTTGAAGACATTTCGGCTGTTTTGACACTTCGCTGTGCCGTCTTAACAGAACCTCGAGCGCTTGTTTTGATTACTTTTTCAGAGGTGCGGACATTTTGCTTGATGCCTCGTTTCACCGTTTGGACACCCTGCCTTGTTTCTTTCCCGGCATAGTTGGAAACAGGGCGATCCGTGTGCCGGCAAGCGCTGTCCCGTGCAAAGTCGCGTCCATGCGCGGTATAATCGGGAGAGTTACTCTGAGAGACGTGAGGTTTATGTGAGAATGTGGATGCTTTTGAAGCGGCGGCATTCTGCTGCGCCTTTGGGGATTCTCCCTTCTGCTCCGGGGCGTCTTCCCGTGCATTTCGCTCCTTGATCTTCTGCCGCGTTTTCTCCGCAAGGCGCTTTCCCTGATGATGCAGCTTATATCCCGCCTCACGGGTCACATTCTGGGCGCTCTCAGTTGTTCGGTCCTCGGCATAGCTGACAGGAGAATCAGCGCCGGCCTGCTGCGTCTGCTCGGGCTGCTCCTTTGTGCGGACATAGGCGTTTTTCATTTTGTCGGCAACATTCGCCGCTCTGTCCAGCGTCCGGATATCTTTTACCGTATCTCTGGTTTTGATCTCTTTCATAAGCTCACCTTCATCCGCCATAAAAAAAGCAACCGCTGTTAAGCGATTGCCCCATGTTTTTATGGTGTTTTATTATTATTTATAGCAGGTTCTCATCCGCCCAGGCGTCAAAAACCCGCAGTTGTTCTTCTGTGTGAAAGTAGTGCTCTCCTTGCTCGAGCACCTTAACGGTTGCGCTGTATTTTTCTGAAAATGCCGAGAGTTCAATCCATGCGGTCACATTGTCGTCCGAACCATACAGGATGGCCGTCGGTATGTTCCAGTCACAAACGGGATTATCCCTGACATAACTGTAATAGTCCCAATCCAAAGTCTGCCCAATCGGCAAGAAAATCTGACGCTCTTTTTTCAGCCTCTCTTCGTTCACCTGAAAACCTTTCATCATGTTTTGTATGATGCGTTCCATGTTCACGACCGGAGAGAGAAATAAGCTTTGCTTGATATCAAAATTGTGATAGGCGAGCAAGCTGAAATAAGCGCCCATACTGCACGCAAAAAGGCTGATATCGGGTGACAGTGACCGAGCAAATTCAAAGACAGCCGTCAGATCGCTGACGCAGTTCCAGGGATTACAGGCATAAGCCTCGTTTGCGCGCTCGCCGTGCTTCGGCAGGTCAAAGCTCAAGGCTT
>JAAYBH010000156.1 GCA_012718935.1 Clostridiales bacterium | reverse complement strand
CTCGTTCATCACAAGCTCCCTCGCATTCTCGGAAATACTGCCGTCTGCGCTGATGCCCTCCATGAGGTACTGGCTGCCGATGTTCGACGTCATGATGACAACGGTGTTTTTGAAGTTCACCGTCCGGCCCTGGCCGTCTGTGAGCCGGCCGTCGTCCAGAATCTGCAGCATGGTGTTGAAGACGTCTGGGTGTCCCTTCTCGATCTCGTCGAACAGTACGATGCTGTAAGGACGGCGCCGAACGGCCTCCGTCAGCTGGCCGCCCTCGTCGTAGCCGATATAGCCCGGCGGCGCGCCGATCAGGCGGGAGACGGTGTGCTTCTCCTGGTATTCGCTCATATCGATGCGGATGATGCTCGTCTCGCTGTCGAAGAGCGCTTCCGCCAGAGTCTTCGCCAGCTCCGTCTTGCCAACGCCAGTCGGCCCGAGAAACAGGAACGAACCGATCGGCCTGTTGGGATCGGAAAGCCCCGACCGTGACCGCAGAATGGCGTCGGATACCGCATCCACCGCCTCGTCCTGGCCGATCACGCGCCGGTGCAGCACATCGCCCAGGTGCAGGATTTTCTCCCGCTGCCCCTCCATCAGCTTCGACACGGGGATTCCCGTCCATTTGGCGACGATCTCGGCGATCTCCGTCTCGGTGACCTCCTCGCGCAAAAGGGCGTCGTCGTCCCCGCCGGTTTTACTCTTTTCAAGCTCCAACTGGCGTACCAATTGCGGCAGCTTCCCGTATTTGAGCTCCGACAGCGTACTCAGGTCGTAATCCCGCTCGGCCTTTTCGATGACAGCCTTGACCCCCTCGATCTCCTCTTTGATCCTGCTGACTTTTTGAATATTCTGTTTTTCCTCCTGCCACTTGGCCGACATTTCCTCGAACTCCGCCTTCGTCTCGCCGAGCTCCTTCTGCAGGGCCTCCAGCCGATCCTTCGAATGGCGGTCGGTCTCTTTTTTCAGCGCCTCCCGCTCGATCTCCAGCTGCATGATCCGGCGGGAAACGGCGTCGATCTCCGCCGGCATGCTGTCGATCTCCGTCCTGATGATGGATGCGGCCTCGTCCATCAGGTCGATGGCCTTGTCAGGCAAAAACCGGTCCGAGATATACCGGCTTGACAGCACGGCGCAGGCCACAATGGCCCCGTCCGTAATGCGCACGCCGTGGTGGATTTCATACTTCTCCTTCAGCCCCCGCAGTATACTGATTGTATCCTCAACGCTGGGCTCGCTGACGGTAATGGGCTGGAACCGGCGCTCCAGGGCCGCGTCCTTCTCGATGTACTGCCGATACTCGTTGAGGGTCGTCGCGCCGATGCAGTGCAGCTCGCCCCGGGCTAAAAGCGGCTTCAAAAGATTGCCGGCGTCCATGGCCCCCTCTGTTTTGCCCGCCCCGACGATGTTGTGCATCTCGTCGATGAATAAAATGACGCGCCCTTCAGACTTCGTGATCTCATCGAGCACGGCTTTGAGCCGCTCCTCAAATTCACCCCGGTACTTGGCACCGGCGATGAGCGCCCCCATATCGAGAGCGAAGATTGTCTTATCCTTCAGGGTTTCCGGTACATCGCCCTTCCAGATGCGCTGGGCCAGTCCCTCCACGACCGCCGTCTTGCCGACGCCCGGCTCACCGATGAGTGCCGGATTGTTTTTCGTCTTCCGGCAAAGGATGGTGATGACGCGCCTGATCTCCTGGTCCCGGCCGATCACCGGATCAAGCTTCCCGTTCCGCGCCGCCTCCACCAGGTCGGTGCCATATTTCCGGAGCGCTTCATAGGTGCTCTCCGGATTCTGATTCGTCACCCGCTGATTCTTTCTGACATCGGTTAATGCCGCCAGGAACTTCTCGGTATCGACGCCGTATTTTATAAACAGCTTTTGTGACGGTGTGTTCCGCTCGTTAAGCAGCGCCAGGTAGAGGTGCTCCACGCCGGCGTAGCTGTCGCCGAAGCGTTTGATGCCGTCCTCCGCCTTTAAAAGCAGCTCGGAAAATCGCCGGGTCGCATAAAGCCCGTCGCTGTTCGAGCCCGTCACCGACGGGATTTTCCCCAGCTCGCTTTCAAGATCCGCTTCCAGCCTGCTTTTATCAACGCCCATAATGCCCAGAAGCCTCGGAATCAGTCCGTCCTCCTGGGTCAACAGCGCATAATGCAGGTGCTCTCCGTCCACCTGCTGCTGGCGGCGCCGGACCGCCGCCTCCTGCGCTGCTCCGATCGCCTCCTGGGCCCGCTGTGTAAATTTCTCCATATTCATAGTCTTACCCCCTTGGTATTCATACTCCTGATGGGCGGACACGGGGGTCCGCCCCTACTCATTTAACACCGGTTTTCCCCAGCGCCGCCAGCTGCTCGTACAGCGCCGTCATATCCGCCGACATATGCGCCGGATTGACAATACGCGCCACCAGGCTCAGCGCTCCGCGCTTGCCGCTTTTCGCCGGATACCCCCGCGCGGCCAGCCGTAGCTTTCCGCCTGTCTGGATCCCCGCAGGAATCTTCACGTTCAGCCGTTCGTCAAGCGTCGGGACGAGAACCTCGTCTCCCAGCGCCGCCTGCCACGGATAGATGTCAATTGTCTTTTCAAGCTCCG
>JAAYBH010000155.1 GCA_012718935.1 Clostridiales bacterium | reverse complement strand
GCCGTCGGCTGGAAATTCGGGCGCATCTCCCGAACGGCCGTCGCCATCCTAAAAACGGCAATGTTTGAAATTCTGTATATGCCCGACGTGCCGGACAAAGCCGCCATCAACGAAGCCGTCGAGCTGGCGAAACGGTATGAGGAGCCGCCCACGATACCGTTCATCAACGGCATCCTGGGGAGCTTTTCACGCAATGAGATCTCCTCCTATGAAAAATAACGTCATTGCTTTCGATACAAGCAATTATACGACGAGCACCGCCGTTTTTGACGGGGAGACGGGCGTCAATTCGGGCCGCCTTCTGGATGTGGAGCCGGGCCGGCTGGGCCTCCGGCAGTCCGACGCGCTGTATGCCCATGTGCGCCGTCTGCCGCAGGTGATGGAGGGCCTGGACCTCCGGGATAAAAGGATCATCGCCGTGGGCGCGAGTACGAGGCCGAGAGAAACCGAGGATTCCTATATGCCCTGCTTTCTCGCGGGCGCGTCCCAGGGAGCGGTGCTGGCAAAAGCGCTGGACGTGCCTTTCTTTGAGTTTTCACACCAGCAGGGCCATATCGCCGCCGCCGCCTGGTCCGCCGGAAGAATGGACCTTCTGGACATCCCGCATCTCTGCTGGCATCTCTCCGGCGGCACGACGGAGCTTTTATACGTGCGCCCCCTGGGCGCGGTTGTTGCTTGCAGCGTTATAGGCGGCACAACGGATATATCGGCCGGCCAGCTCATCGACAGGGCAGGCCAGCTGCTTGGGCTGCCGTTCCCGTCGGGCAGGGCATTGGACGAGCTGGCCCGTAGGTCGGGACACAGTGATTATTACGAGCCGAAGGTCAGCGGCTGCTCTTTCTCGCTCTCCGGCGTTGAACACAAGATGAAACGATCGTATGAAACAGATGTTCAACACGAGAACATCGCGTATTTTACGATCATGTCCATCGTCGCCGCCGTTCGCCGCGCCACGGAATACGCGGCCGGAGAATACGGGAACCTGCCCGTTTTATTTTCCGGCGGCGTGGCGTCCAACTCTATTTTGAGACGGGAAATGCCAGGCGGGATCTTTGCCGAATCGAAATACTCCGTTGACAACGCCCTCGGCGTTGCGATTTTGACATACAAGGCGGTTAAGGCGAATGGGTAGTAAAATTTTCGGCGTCACCGAGCTGAACGAGCATATTAAGGACCTCTTGGACTCCGACGCGGTCTTAAACGGCGTCTACGTCCGGGGGGAGATCTCGAACTATAAGCTGTACCCGTCGGGCCACCACTACTTCACCATGAAGGACAGCGACGGGTCCCTGCGCTGCGTCATGTTCAAAGGCAGCGCCGCGAAGCTGCGCTTCCGGCCGGAAAACGGCATGAAGGTCATCGCCTTCGGCCGCGTCGCCGTTTATCCCCGGGACGGCGCCTATCAGCTGTACGTCAACGAGCTGACGCCCGACGGTGTCGGCGACCTCTACGTCGCCTTCGAGCAGCTCAAGGAGAAGCTTTTAAAGGAAGGGTTGTTCGACTCCAGCCACAAGAAGCCGATCCCGCGTTTTCCCGCTGCGATCGCCGTCATCACTTCCTCCGCCGGCGCCGCCGTCCGGGACATTATCCGTGTTTTAAAGGCGCGATGGCCTCTGTCCAAGGTGGTGATCCTGCCTGTCCGAGTCCAAGGTGTTGAAGCCCCGCCGGAAATTGTCGGAGCGATCAGATATGCGAATAAACACAAAATCGCCGACCTGATCATCACAGGCCGCGGCGGCGGCTCCATCGAGGATTTATGGGCATTCAACGACGAGCGCGTGGCCCGGGCGATCTATGACTCCGTCATCCCCGTCATCTCCGCCGTCGGCCACGAGCCCGATGTGACGATCTCCGACTTCGTCGCCGACCTGCGCGCCGCGACGCCCTCCAACGCCGCAGAGCTCGCCGTGCCTGATATCGCCGACCTGCGCGAGGCGCTGATGAATCTCGAAATACGCGCCGGACAAGCCCTCCGCCGGGAGTTTAAGGCTCTCCGCCAGCGTCTATTGGAACTCAGCCGGAAGCGCGTCCTGCAGTCCCCGAAAAACTACATAGACGACAAGCGCATGCTGCTGGATTTTCAGTCCAGCCGGCTCGCCGCCGCCGCGTCAAAAAAAATTTCCGTCTCCCGAGAGCGCTATGTCCGCCTCGCCGCCGCCCTTGACGCCATGAGCCCCCTGAAAGTCCTCGGCCGAGGCTACGCCATCGCCTGCGGCCCCTCCGGCGTCATTAAAAAAGCGTCGGATGTCAAACCCGGCGATAAGATCAGGATAAGGCTGCAGAAGGATGAAATTTCCGCCACGGCAGAATAACCGAATGGGACGCCGCCTGCGGCGTCCCACTGCTGGAATTACGCCGCGAAGGGTCGCCGAGGGCGGCGACCGCTACGGATTCATACCAACTTTTCTAAAGGAGAACCTAAATGGATAAAATGACCTTTGAACAGGCGGTTTCGCGCATTGACGAAATTGTGAAGACCCTGGAGAAGGGAGACGCGCCCTTGGAGCAGTCGCTGTCGCTCTTCGAGGAGGGGACGAACCTTATTAAGTTTTGCGGCAAGCTATTGGACAGCGCCGAGCAGAAGGTCGTCCGCCTGCAGAAGGGGCCGGACGGCGCGCCGGAGGAATCGGCATTTGATGCTGACGGCGTCTGACGCGACGGAGTGAAACAGATGATGCCCGATGAATTTAAAAAGGAATACGACAGCTGCCGCGGGATGATCGAGGAGCAGCTGCAGCTGTATTTCACGGATGGCGGTGTACTGGCGGACGCCATGCGCTACAGCCTTTTGGCCGGCGGAAAGCGTATCCGGCCCGTGATTGTCCTGCAGTTCTGCAGGGCTTCGGGCGGAGATATGACGGCGGCGCTGCCGGCGGCCTGCGCCGTGGAAATGCTGCACACGTATTCCCTTATTCACGACGACCTCCCCTGCATGGACAACGACGATTTAAGGCGGGGCAAACCGACGAATCATAAGGTCTTCGGCGAGTGCCTGGCAATTCTTTCAGGCGACGCGCTCCAGGCTGAGGCTTTCAATACGCTTTTCAAATCGGAACTCCCGGCGGATTCCGTCGCTAAAATGGGACGGATCCTCGCCCGGGCCGCCGGACTCCGCGGGATCTGCTTCGGGCAGGCGATGGATATGGAGAGCGGGGGAAGAAGCCTGACCCTTGACGAAATTACGGCAATCCATCGCTATAAAACGGCCTCGCTCCTCATCGCTTCCGCCCAGTTGGGCGTAACGGCGGCGGGCGGCAGCGCCGCACAGCTTCGGGCGGCCGAGGCATACGCCTCGCATCTCGGGCTTGCCTTTCAGATCCGGGACGATATTCTCGACGATACGGAGACGACGGAAACCCTTGGTAAACCGGCCGGTTCCGACCGGGAACGGAGTAAAACGACGTTTATGTCGCTGATGAGCCTGAATGACGCGCGCCACATCGTCGGCGACCAGACGCATTATGCGATTGCCGCGCTCCATAATAACTTTGCAAATACTGAATTTCTTGAAGCGTTTGCCATTTTTCTGGAAGAAAGAAAGTGTTGATAAATTCGTATATTGTTGTTAATATATAGATAACAGCGGCGCAGTATCCTAGTCAGATCTGCCGTCTACCAAGAAGGGCCTAAAAATCCTTTGAAGGGCATACCTGCGAAACCCCTTGTGCCTGCTTTGAACGCCCAGTTTGGGGTGGGTGCTGGGGGGAAGCATGCAAACGCCACGTTTCCGTGGCTGCGCATGCTTGCATACTCAGGGCGGCCTCCAACGGCATGGAGATCCCGACCCTGTTTATGTGGAGACCTGTCTCGCGTGCATTGACGTGGCCCGTACATCGGGCGCGATTTTTGTACGGGACAGGCTTGAACCTGCATTGCGGTGTATAGGCGTTAAGCCTTGCGCTGTGTGCAGAGTAGCCTGCCTTGAGTGGAATCTGCGGATAGGGGACTAAATGTTGGGTGGTATGGCCATACTGCCCGGCGCTATTGCCCCTTGAAATATTTTCTGCAAAAGAGGCTAAGAGACGGTTTGACTGCTGTGGAAAACACCTAGGCTGTTCGGGGAGGACCTGTCCCCGTGACAAGGGAGGGATTGCAGTACGGACTAAGTGGCAATCGGGCAGCGATGTGGGCAACGCATCGAACGAAGCTTCAAAGGGAAACCGCCTGATCGGCAACGAGAGGCAGCTTCGGGGGAAATCCAGCCCGTACCTAAGCCGTAAGATTTACTTTCCTTGTCGCCGCTGCTATATTATATCTATTATCTGTTTATCATTCCGGTTATCGATTACTTGCTGGTGTATAAATAAATGAAATCAAAAACAAACAAGCGATGGGTTGTTAGAATCACTCTGATCAGCATGTGTGTATCCATGGCATTTACTTTCGCCTCATCCGAAATCCTCGGAAGCGCGGGTTATGTCATGGCATTTCTGGTTTTAGCCGTTTTTATACTGCTGGGCATTGTTTTTGATATTATCGGCGTTGCCGCTACGGCGGCATCCCCGGCGCCTCTTCACTCCATGGCGGCAAAAAAGGAAGCCGGAGCGGCAGAAGGCCTTCGCCTTTTGCGAAACGCGGAGAAGGTTTCCAGCATCTGCAATGATGTTGTCGGAGATATCTCGGGCATTGTCAGCGGTACGACGTCGTCTCTGATCGTCGCCCGGCTGATGCAGGATCTCTCGACAGAGAATATCATGCTGCAGCTGTCCGTATCCGCGGTTGTCACAGGGCTGATGATCGGCGGCAAGGCCGTGGGAAAAACCATTGCAATGAATAACAGCACCCGGATCGTCCTGGATGTGGGGAAGCTGATCAATCTTAAAAATAAAGTATTTAAAAACAAGGTATTCGTTAAAAAATGAGGGACACCATTGGATAGACTCGATAAGCTCAACCTGCCTGCAGATATTAAGAAACTTGATAAATCGGAGCTCTATGACCTGTGCCACGAGCTGCGCCAGCTGATGATCCAGAGCGTTTCCAAAACAGGGGGTCATCTCGCCTCTAATCTCGGCGTCGTTGAGCTGACTGTTGCACTCCACTGCGTTTTTGACACAGCCTTTGACAGGCTGGTTTTCGATGTCGGCCACCAGAGCTATGTCCATAAGCTCCTGACAGGCCGTTATGACCGGTTTCATACGCTTCGCCAATTCGGCGGCCTTTCGGGTTTCCCGAAACCCTCCGAATCAAAGCATGACGCGTTTATCGCGGGCCACGCATCCAATTCCATATCAGTCGGGCTCGGTATGGCAAGAGCCAGGACGCTCTCGCGCCGGGATTACAGCGTCATCTCGGTCATCGGAGACGGCGCCCTGACGGGCGGCCTCGCCTACGAGGCCCTCAATGACACCGGTGAGAGCGGCGAGCCGCTCATTGTCATCCTCAACGACAACGGCATGTCCATCACACCCAATGTGGGCGGCATGGCGAAATATCTGTCGAAGCAGCGGATCAAGCCCTCCTATGCCGCCTTCAAGAAGAAATACCGCCGTCTGATGGAAAAGCTGCCCGGCGGCCGTCATATCTATCGTTTTACCCATGGCGTCAAAAGTGCGTTCAAGCAAGCGCTGCTGCACTGCAGCATGTTTGAGGAGATGGGCCTTCAGTACGCCGGCCCCATCGACGGGCATGACCTGCGGGATCTGATCGAAGCGCTGAGCTGGGCGAAATCCCTGGGGGAGCCTGTGTTAATCCATGTCATCACCCGGAAGGGCAAGGGCTACATTTATTCAGAAAAGACACCAGACGTCTACCACAGCGTGAATTCCTTCGACCATAAGAAGGGCGTTTTACCCATCGCTACGGGCAATGCGTGCTTTTCAACGATTTTCGGCGAAGAACTGCTGAAGCTCGCCGGACAGGACTTCAGAGTCTGCGCCATAACAGCGGCGATGACCGGCGGTACCGGGCTGACTGAATTTGCCGGGAAATTCCCCGACCGTTTTTTTGATGTGGGGATCGCCGAAGGGCATGCCGCCGCTATGGCGGCCGGCATGGCATCCCAGGAAATGATACCCGTTTTCGCCGTTTATTCCACCTTCCTTCAGCGGTCCTATGACATGTTGCTTCATGACGTGGCCCTCTCAAATCTCCATGTGGTGTTCGCCGTGGACAGAGCAGGCCTTGTCGGCGCCGACGGTGAGACACACCAGGGGATCTATGACGTCGGGTATTTGCAGACGGTGCCGAACATGAAGATATTAAGTCCGGCAAGCTTCAGCGAGCTCCGGGAAATGCTCCGGCACGCCGTGCTGGCGCTGGACGGGCCTGTCGTCGTCCGTTATCCGAAAAGCGCCGAGGGGCGCTATAAAGACGGCTTTATCCAAAACGGCAGCTTTTCGTTTGCCAGATGCCTGCGTGAAGGCAGCGATCTCACGCTCGTCACATACGGCATCAATGTGAATACAGCGCTGGATGCCGCCGACATCCTTCAGGAACGCGGCATCTCTGCGGAAATCATCAAGCTCAATTACATCAGCCCAATCGATATCGATACAGTCTCAGCGTCCCTCAGGAAGACAGGACGTCTTCTCGTGCTTGAGGAATGCGCCGAAGCCGGCTGCGTGGGCGAGAGAATCGCCGCGTACCTGGCCCAAAACGCCATGGCGCTTAAAAGCCTCCGGCTTCTGAATCTCGGCAGCCGCTTCATACCCCAGGGCAGTATCGACAAGCTTAGAGAAATGTGCGGCATCGACACATCGGGTGTTGTGCGCGCCGCTGTGGAAGACTGTCACATGATGCACGGGTCTTTATCTGCCGGCACGGATGCGGGGGCTCGGGTTGAAGATGAGCGAGGCATTCCGAATAACGAAGAAACTGAAGACGCCGCAGAAATGGAAGACACCGGCGACCCGGACGAAGCCGGAGATGCTGATATAACGGTCAAGCCGGCCGATGCCCCAGCCATAGCCGCTGCGGATATCGGCGGGGAACAGGGGACATGACCAAAACGCGCCTTGACGTGCGCCTTTGTGAAAACGGCCTGTTTGACAGCCGGGAAAAGGCCAGGGCCGCCGTGATGAGCGGGATCGTCTATGTGGACGGGAACAGGGAGCTTAAACCCGGGACGTCCGTCACTGAACATAGCGTGATTGAAGTGCGCGGCAGCGCAAATAAATTCGTCAGCCGCGGCGGGCTCAAGCTCGAAAAAGCTCTCGATTTTTTCGAGGTCTCGCCCGAAGGTAAGATTTGCATTGACTGCGGCGCCTCCACCGGCGGTTTTACGGACTGTCTTTTAAAACGGGGCGCTTCGCGCGTCTATGCCGTCGACGTGGGCTACGGTCAGCTGGCCTGGAGCATCCGAAACGATCCGCGCGTCGTCACGATGGAGCGGACGAATATCCGTTATGTGACACCGGATCAAATACCCGATAAAATCCAGCTTGCCGTCATTGATGTGTCGTTTATTTCCTTGAATCTCGTCCTGCCCGCGAACAGGGCGCTCCTTTCCGACGACGCGGATGTGATCTGTCTTATTAAGCCGCAGTTTGAGGCCGGCCGCGAAAAAGTCGGAAAAAAGGGCGTCGTCCGGGATCCCGGCACACATCTGGACGTTTTGAACAGTTTTATTAAAAATGCCGAAAATTCCGGTTTTCATGTAAAGAGCTTGACATTTTCGCCGATAAAAGGACCAGAGGGTAATATCGAATTTTTGGGCCATTTGTCAATAAACGGTGAAAGTATCTCAATAGACGCCGAAAAAATCGTATCCGATGCACACAAAGAGCTGGAGAAAGGATAAACCGTTTATGAGGCGTATTTTGCTATGTCCGAATTTGAACCGGGACAAAGATCTGCAGCTGACAAAAGAAGTTCATGATATGCTTCGTTCATGTGACGCCTCCGTGGTGGTCTGTCCTGTTTATGAGGATGAATGCGACATACCGATCTGTTCAGGCCTTAGTATGTCAACCCTTGAAAAGGAGCTTGATCATGCCGACATGATCATCACCTTCGGCGGGGACGGGACGATCCTGCGGACAGCACGGGCAGCCGCAGACAAGGCGGTTCCGATCCTCGGCGTCAACATGGGCGCCAAAGGCTTTATGGCCGAGATTGAGAAGGAGGATATCGCGCGTATCCCCGGCGCCGTCTGCGGCAATTTTGTTCTCGACAGGCGCATGATGCTCGATGTGGAGCTCCTGCGGGACGGCGCTGTTATTTACGGCGATTTTGCTTTAAATGATGTCGTCGTGGCGGGCAACACGAAGGTCATTGACCTGACCCTTTACGGCGACAGGCAGACCATATCGCATTTTTCGGGCGACGGTGCGATTGTCGCAACCCCGACGGGGTCGACGGCTTACTCCATGGCGGCTGGTGGTCCGATCGTCGAACCCAGCGCCGATAATATTATCGTCACGCCGATCTGCGCCCATGTCCTGGCGGCAAAATCCTTTGTCCTGGCGTCCGACAGGCTGGTGTCGGTTGAGCTCGGCGCCGTCAAAGCAAACCCCGCCTACTTATCCGTTGACGGCGTGGGATACTTAAATCTCACGAGCGGTGACATTGTCAACGTCCGCAAGTCCAAGAAAGAAACGCTGTTGGTCCATCTTTCCGACAGGAGCTTTTATAAAAAAGTGAGCGAAAAGCTGGGTGAAAAATTTTGAAAAGTAAACGCCAAAACACCATCCTCAAGATAATCGCATCGCAGGATATCGAGACGCAGAATCAGCTGATTGAAGCGCTTCTTAAGGCGGGGGTCGACAGCACGCAGGCAACTGTCTCCCGTGACATCAAGGAGCTGCACCTCATTAAGGAACTGACGCCTCAGGGCCGATATCATTATGTCATCGGACAGAAGCAGGAATCCCAGAACTATTCCGCGCGCCTCAAGTCCATATTCAAGGAATGCGTGACGTCCTTTACGAGCGCGCAGAACATAGTCGTCATCAAGACGCTGCCGGGTCTCGCTTCGGCTGCCTGCGCCCAGATTGACGCTATGAACATCAAAAACCTCGCCGGCTCCATCGCCGGCGACGACACCGCCTTCCTCGCCATGAGCGACAACGCTGCCGCCGAACGCTTCTGCAAGGAAATCGAAAGCATGCTTTAATTCCCACCCGCCACACACACAATGCCAGGAAGAGGACATGACGATGCTCCAGCTTCTCCACATTGAAAATATCGCCGTCATCGAGAAGGCTGACTTATCCTTCGGCCCGGGGCTCAATGTGCTCACGGGCGAAACAGGCGCGGGCAAATCCATTGTGATTGATGCGCTTTCAGCCGTTATCGGCGGCCGGACATCCAAGGAACTGATCCGGACGGGAGCGAACGCGGCGACCGTTACGGCTGTTTTTTCGGGTGTTGATCTGTCGGAATGGCTGGACGAAAACGGCATTGAAAAGGACGAGGACGGCACGCTGTTCCTTATGCGCAAAATCACCTCCGACGGTAAAAACACCTGCCGGATTAACGGCTGCCCCGTCACTGTCGGGCAGCTTCGCGTTCTGGGGGGGATGCTGATCGATATCCACGGGCAGAACGACGGCCGGAAGCTCCTGGACGAGAGCGCCCACCGGGCTTATCTGGACAGCTTCGGGGGCCTTCAGGAGGCTTTGGATATTTACACCGCGACTTATAAAGCCCTGCGGGAAAAGCAGGCTGAGATCGAAAAGCTGTCCCTTGACGAGAGCGAGAAGGAACGGAAGCTGGACAGCCTGCGCTTTCAGCTGGGGGAGCTTGAAAAAGCCAATATCCAACCCGGCGAAATTACCGAAAAAACGACGCGCCGCGATCTTTTGAAAAATGCCTCAAAGGTGACGGACGCACTGGACAGCGCTCTTTACGCCCTTTACGGCGGCGACAATACGGAAGGTGCCGTCGCCCTGATTAAGGAAGCTGAGTCCCAGACATTATCCGCCGCCCGCTTTGCCGACAGCTTCAACGCTATCGCCGAACGGCTTAAGGACCTGCTGTATAATGCCGAGGACGTGACCGAGGAGCTGCGGGACATGCGCGCCGGCCTTGAGTTTTCACCGGGCGAGCTGGACGCTTTGGAATCGAGGCTCGATACGCTCCGGCGCCTCATGCGCAAATATGGCGGCAGCGAGGAAGAGCTCATCGCCTTCCGGGAAAAATGCCGGAACGAGCTGGATGAGATCGAGTTTGCGTCGGAAAAGCTCGTCAAGCTGGAAAAAGAGCTGGAGCAGCTGAAAAAAGATGCTGTCGATAAGGCAAACACACTGTCCCGGCAGCGCCAGGCGTCGTCAAAGCTCCTTGAGGAGCGCATTAAAGCCGAGCTCGCCGGCCTGAACATGGCAGGCGTCCGGTTTAAAGTTGAATTTGGCAAAGTGAATGGGGAGTTTGGTTTAAACGGCGCCGGCTGCGACGATGTCCGCTTCCTCATGTCTGCCAACACCGGAGAAGCGCCGGGGCGCATCAGCCATATTGCCTCCGGCGGCGAGCTCTCCCGCATCATGCTGGCTCTTAAAAACGTCATGACGGAAAAGGGCGAGATTGCCACCATGGTTTTCGACGAGGTGGACGCCGGCGTTTCGGGCGTCGCGGCCCAGCGTGTGGGTGAGAAACTGACTGACCTGTCAAGGGACAGGCAGGTCCTCTGCGTCACCCATCTCCCGCAGTTGGCCGTCATGGCGGACATTCATTTTGAAATAGATAAGAAAACAGAGGGCGGCCGTACATTTACATATGTCAACGAGCTGGGTCTGGAAGGCCGGAAAAAAGAGCTCGCCCGCCTCATCGGCGGCGAGCACATCACCGAAACGACCCTCGCAAGCGCCGCCGAACAGCTCAAAGCCGCGGAGGAATATAAGAGAAATAAGATAATAAGATGAGCACCCGGGCGGACATTCTGTCCGCCCGGATCGTTTTACATAGTACCGTAGGGGCAGACCTCGTGTCTGCCCTCCCGCGGAATTGCAATGCATGATTGTAACAGGGCGAACACGAGGTTCGCCCCTACGAAATCCATTTCACCCAAAATGGTCTGAAAACATGAAATGCATGTCTGCAAATCCGATACAAACATCATTTTACAGACGCGTCACGATCACATTTCCCGATTCATACCGGCGCAGGCTGCGCAGGAAAAACCAGCCGGCAAAGACGCAGTATAACAGGACACCGCCCAGGGCCGCAGCCGCAATCCATGGAGAGAAATCCCGGAACAGCCGCAGGGGGATGTGGACGGCGAGACCGATGGGAATGAGGCTGAACATCAGGGCGCGGACGGCGGGGCCGTAGATTTTATCGGGATATATTGAGAAGTTGATGGCGAATTCCGTAGCCAGCTGGCCCAGCGTCGTAGCGTCGCCCCAGTAGAAGCTCAGAGAATGCGCCGTCAGGGTGATGGCTGCAAACAGGAAGCACCCGATCACTACGCCGGCAAAAAACCAGAGCCAGGCCGAAAGGTTCACGCCGAACACGATTGCCATCAGGATAAAACCGTAAGCGAGATCGCCGTAAGCAGAGAGACTTGTTCTGGCGCACAGCACGCTGACAAGCACATTGCACGGCTGCAGCAGAAAGGTGTCCAGCTCGCCGCTGACAATGAGCCTTGTGATGTTGGAGACATTGGCGAACAGCACATACGCCAGCCCGAACGCCGAGCTTGTGACGGCCCAGATAAACAGCTCATCCTGAAAGGAATACCCCGCAATCGTACCACCGATCTGCTTGAACGCAATCCACCAGAAAAAGATGAAGGTGCTGTTGGAAAGCGCCATGCCGAAGGCCTGCGTCAGGAAGCTGGACCTGTACTCAAGGCTGGACGCCAGGTTCAGCCTGAAGTAACAAGCGATAATTTTCAAGTGTTTTTTCATATAAATTTTCCTCCAAGGAGGTTTATTTTACCCTCCGTTGACCTGCAGTCTCCGCACGCTAGCCCGGTAAACCAGCAGCGTCAGTACGATTAGCACGGCGGCCCAGGCCGCCTGACGGGGCACAAGCTGCCAGAACAGGGTTGGTGAATAATTTACGAATAATTTCCCCGGCGCCCAGTACATGTAGGAAAAGGGCAGGCTTTTTGCCACCGGCTGCAGCCACCCGGGCAGAAACTCCACCGGCAGGAACATGCCCAGCATGAAATTCAGCTTTTGGTAAATAAGAAACAGCGCAAAATTTTCCTCCATGATAAACGAGGACAGCCCGATAAGCATCATAAAGAAAAAGTTGATCATGACGGCGAGAACGACCGACAGGCACACCGGCGGCAGGGAAGCCGGGTGAAAGCCCGGCAGCGGGCCTACAAGGACGAGCCCCAGTAAGGCCGCCAAAAAACCAAAGCTGACAGCGTTAATCAGCACCTGGCCCGAGGAATTTGCCAGCTGGTAAAACACATAATGTGTCGGACGCCCCAAAAGATAGGCAACGGAGCCCGACTTAATGTCCTCGTTCATGGTCCGGAAGATGCCTGTTCCGCAGGCAAAGCCCACGAATTCCGTCATGATCAGGTACCACACGATCTGCTGATAGCTGTACCCGTGAACGCTGCCCTCCTGATAAATCGCCTTCCAAAGCATCGTGAACACATAAATAAACAGGGTATAAAAGAGAAACGCCGAGATGGTCGCCACCCGGTAATGTATGGCGTTTTGCAGGCTGATCCTTGCGATCACGGCGTATTTCCGAAGCGTTTTCATGGTGTCCTCCGTGCTTCCCGCTGAAATATGGCAGCGATGATATCCTCCATGGGCGGGTTGCTGATCGTGATGTCGGTGACAGCGCCCAAAAGGCTCAGTCGCTCCATCACCTCGCCGATAGGCCGGATGCCGGTATCCACCGTCAGCGTCGCCTTCAATCCGCCGGCCTCTGCTTTCGACGAAACGCCGTCAAGCTCCGGTAAAGCCTGCGGGGTGCTGAATGACACATCAATGAGCTTTTTGCCCAGGTATTCGCATTTCAGCTTCTCCACCGGAGAATCCAGGACGATGTCCCCGTGGTCGATGACCACAGCCCGGTTGCATAAATGCTCAATGTCGGCGGGGTCATGGCTTGTGAGAAAAACAGTCGTGCCACGCTCCCTGTTTTGCCGGAGGATCAGCTCCCGGATGGTTTGCTTCACCACCACGTCCAGCCCGATGGTGGGTTCGTCGAGGAAGAGAAGCTCCGGCTCGTGCAGCAGGGAAGCAGCTACCTCGCAGCGGATACGCTGCCCCAGGGACAGCTTGCGCACCGGTGTCTGCAAAAAGTCACCCAGCTCAAAGAGCTCCGAGAGCTCAGATACACGGCGCTTCTTCTCTTTGTCGTCAATCTCATAGATCGCGGCAAGCAGGGTGAAGCTGTCAACAGCGGGGAGATGCAGCCACAGCTGGGATTTCTGGCCGAACACCGTCCCGATGCGCATACTGAGCCGACGGCGTTCCTTTATCGGGGATAACCCCAGCACCGAAATTTCTCCGCTTGTCGGATGCAGAATTCCACAGAGCATCTTGATAAATGTGGATTTTCCCGCGCCGTTAGGCCCGATGAAGGCGACAATCTCGCCCTGCTCCACCTCCAGACTGACGCCGCGCACTGCCTCGATCTCCCGCCACTCCGGCTTTACGAGCGCCCGGAAGCTCGCCTTTAACCCCTCGGCCTTGACGCGCGTGCGATAGCTTTTTCTGAGATTTTCCGTTTCGATCGCCTTCACGGGGATCCCGCCTCTCTTTTCAGAATAAAATAAAAACTCCGGGACGGTACATCGTCCCGGAGCTTAAAGCTATCTCCCCAGCCGATGCAACGCCTTAAGCGCCCGCACCAGCTGATTTTGTCAAATCACTGGTGCGGCCGCTGAATAACGGCGCACATAAGTTGGGTGCTGAATATATGGTTCATAATGAAACTCCAATATGAAGGATTTCCTGCATTATAGTATGGAAATATGTGGCTGTCAAGATTTTTTTTGACCTCCGAGCCTACACAGTATATGAGCAGGACAAAATTGTGGAAATACACCGAATCATTTATGCGAAGCGTGATTTTATCAAACAGCTTTTACATAGCAAGACAGCCTGCAGGTCAGACTGCGGGCTGTTCATCATCGTCAGAGCGTTTCAAAATAAGCCTTTACATCAAGAAGCGAATCGAATTTGCTGTGCAGCAGCTTTTCGAGCTCCGGAGTCGGCGCGATCAGATCGGGAACCATGATGACCCTGAGACCGGCGCTTTGCGCCGACTTGATGCCGTTGGGGGAGTCCTCAATAGCAAAGCAGCTTTCAGGGACGGCGCCGAGCCGCGAACAGGCGAGAAGGTAAATCTCCGGGTCGGGCTTGCCGTGTTTGATCATATCGCCGGTGACGATGCTTTTGAAAAAAGGGTGCAGCCCCGCGTTTTTGAGATGGTGCTCGGCATTATTCCGAGTTGTTGAAGTGGCGAGGCCGATGCTGACGCTGCTGTCCCTCAGCCAGGTCAGTAATTCCATAACGCCCGTTTTCAGCGGCAGACCATCGACAGCCGTGAGCTCTTCGAATACGCGTTCCACATCACCGATGAATTGTCCGTAGTTAAACGAAGCGCCGTATACGCCCTGAAGGTACGCCCGCGTATCCGTATCGTTACAGCCGACGCAGCTTTTAAGGGCTTCTTCAATCCCGTCCAGGTGCATATCGCCGCCGACTGTCCGCCATGCGATATTGAAAATCCGTTCCGAGTCGAATATCACACCGTCCATATCGAAAATAACGCTGTTTTTCATGGCTGCTCCAAAAATCGTAAATTACCGCCGGAATATTTTTTTAAGCTTTGAGCCGAAGCCCTTCTTTTCCGTCTTTGCCGGCTCCGGTGCAGGCTCCGGTTCCGTCAGCGCCACCGTCTCCGGATAGTCAATCTCCGTCTCCCAGCTGTCGGTATCGGGTTTGACCGCTGCGGTCTCCGTTTTTTTGCCCCGTTTGTTCAGGTTGAGCGCCGTCCTGAATTTCCAGCCGTATTTAAATGCCGTATCCTTGACCGTATTCGGCACCTGACCCAGATCGATCGTGATGACGGAGACCTTGCCGTCGGGCTCGGAACAGACGCTTTTGACCGTCCGGAAAAGCGAGGAGGACTGGTTCGTGTATTCTCCGATGGCGCCATCAGGCGAGATGTATTTTTCCGCTGTTTTGACATACATGAAGACGGACGTGTTTGGTTCGTCGAGAAGAACAGTCAGGTCGTACAAAACCATTTTCGGCTGCGTACCGTAGCCCACGTCAAAAAACTCCGTGTTTACATAAATATATGTATTGTCCTTTATCCTGAATGGAATTTTAAGTTCATTCAGTTTGGCGCAGATATCATCGATCAATTGCTGTTTCATAAATACCCCCAGTTGCGATACGCCATTATATCACGGAATCAAATTTTGAATCAATCTGTCGGAGCAGATATTCGCAAAGTTATTTATTACCGCCGGATTATTGAGTTGACAATGGAAATTTACTGTGCTATCATCGGATGCATTAAAGGCTGGGATGGAAAGCAAGTAGGAGCAATACGGCCCAT
>JAAYBH010000154.1 GCA_012718935.1 Clostridiales bacterium | reverse complement strand
TTTCCGTATCTACCATTTTATAATATGAATAATAGGAATTCAAGGGGGCCGATGTAGAAATTCTGCCATAAAAGCCGCTTCTGCGGCTTTTATGGCAGTGATATCAGCTGTTGCTGCTGTTATATTTGTTGTTCTCCGTGGCAAAGCCTGCGCTCTCGGCCTTGATCTCATGGTCTTCGGCCATCCTGCTGACCATGCCGCTGCCGGTCTGTTCGCCCTTGTTCTTGAATTCGCCGTTATCGCCGGCGCTGAGCTTCGAACCGACATCGAAGGCCGTTTCATACATAAACCGGTTCTTTTTATTTTTCATTGCTTAATGGCCGCCCGCGGCTTTGTTTTCGTAGGACTGAATCATCTTTTTAACCATGTTGCCGCCGATATAACCGGCGTCCTTTGACTTAATGTCGCCATTGTAACCCTCGTTTAACTGGACGCCGACTTCGTTCGCTGTCTCCATCTTCAGGCGGTCGAGCGCGGCGCGCGCGCTCGGATTTAGTATTCTGTTGTTGTTTCTGGCCATAGCGTCTGTCTCCTTTGTATCGAGTTTTTTATTTGCGGCACGCGTTTTTTACCGCTTTACGTTTTTATTATGCGCGGTGTATAAAAAAATACTCAATGCAAATAATAAATGTTTAAAAAATTTTTCACAATGCGGCGAAAAATTTCATTTACGTGCTTGGCCTACCATTTTTAATTATTGCGTGTTAAAATGAAATCACAAAAAAAAGACAGGAGTGGTTTGACGATGACCGTCATGAACAGCGAAGGCGAATACGGCAAATATATCATTACGGAACTCAAAGCGCCTGAATTCCCCCCTGAATTCCTGGAACGCTATAAAAAATTCGGCACACGCATCCGCTGGATGGACGGGAACCTGATACCCGGCGCGTTTCAGATGAACACCTCATGGTATCATTCGGCCATGGACGAGCCGCTCTTTGAGGAGCATGTCCACCCCAACGACGAGATGGTGGGCTTTTTCGGCAGCGATCCCGAGCACCCGGATGAATTAAACGCCGTGATCGAATTTGCCATCAACGGCGAAAACCACCGCATCAACAAAAGCTGCATGATCTACGTCCCCGGCGGGGTCAAGCACCTGCCCCTCCGGCTCGTGCAAGTGGACAAACCCATCTTCCACTGCTCCATCTGCCTGGCGGAGAGCTATGTCAGCGCCGACGCCGAGGGCCGGGGCATTTACGACCCGGTGGACAAATAGGAGAGAGTAGGAGCCGCTGAGGACAGCGGCCCTACTTTTTCAGTATCCCGCTCTCGTCGATCAGACGGACGGCGTCGGAGAGGGTTTCCTCGTCCTGAACAAGGGCGAGGCGGACATAACCCTCGCCCTCTTTACCGAAGGCGGAGCCGGGGGTGACCAGCACGCCCGATTTGTCGAGGAGTTCCTTTGTGAACGCCTCGCTGTTTTTATATGAGCCGGGGAGCTTTGCCCAGACGAACATGGTCGCCGGCGGCTTCTCCATAGGCCAGCCGACGGCGCAGAGGCCTTCCACCAGCACGTTCCGCCTTGCTTCATAGGCGCACCGCGTTGTGGCGACACAGTCCTGGGGGCCGCTGAGGGCGGCGATCGCCGCCTTCTGGATGGGCAGGAACATGCCGTAATCCAGATTCGACTTGAGGGATTTCAGCATCGAAACAATGTGCGCGTTACCCACCGCGAAGCCGATGCGGGCGCCGGCCAGCCCGTAGGTTTTGGAAAGGGAATTGAACTCCACGCCGATGTCCTTGGCCCCCGCGTACTCCAGAAAGCTGCCGCAGGTTTGCCCGTCGAAGACAAGCTCGCTGTAGGCGTTGTCATGGAGGACGATGATGTCGTATTTTTTCGCGAAAGCGACCAGGTCCCGGTAAAAGGATGGGGTCGCCAGGCTGGTGACGGGATTGTTGGGATAGGATACGATCATAAATTTCGCCCTTTTGGCCACATCCTCCGGTATGGCGCCCAAATCGACGAGCCAGCCGTTTTCCGGCCTCTGGGGCAGCTTATATAGCTCGGCTCCGGCAAGCACCGGCCCGTCGCTGAAAATCGGATATCCCGGGTCCTGAACCAGCACCGTGTCGCCCGCGTCAATGACTGCCAGCGCGATATGAGCCAGCCCGTCCTGGGAGCCCAGGAGCGATGTCACCTCCGTCCGCGGGTCAAGCGTAACGCCGTACCGCCGCTTGTACCACGCCGCCACCGTCTCCTGCAGCTCTTTCGTATCACTGAGGGCGTATATGTAATTGCGCCGGTCCGAGGCGCTTTCAATAAGCGCGTCCACAATATGCTGCGCCGGCGGGATGTTTGGCGTCCCCACGCTGATGTCGATCACGCGCCTGCCGGCTTTCAGCCGGTCATTTTTCATCTGCGCCAGCACAGAAAATATGCCGGGCTTGAAATAATCCATTCGTTTCGAAAATTGCATTTTCATGAACACTTCCTGATGTCATTAATCAATAATTCCGGCTCCATCATAGCACAAATTTGCGGCGATATTAAGCCATTCGGCGATAAAAACCTGGATTTTTTGCGTTGCGGCTATGTGATGCCGGGACCGGGCGATTCTTATCTATTGGGGGCCGATTCTCTGGGGCTTTATCGGTGCGGTGGCAGGATTTGCCGCTGGGCTGGCAGTCGGGCTGATCAAAGCGGCGTGTAAAAAAAAGAACCAGCGGCAGGTGTCTAAGCCGCAGGTGGTCGTCCTCGTCCGGTGCCCGCCGGAGCAGATCGAAAAGGCGGCGTCCATCCTCTGGACAAACGCCGCCATGGGCGTTAAGAGTTTAAGCTGATTTCACATCCGGCGGTTTTTCAAATATACGCATTTGAAAACAGAGAACCGTCGGCTGCATTACTTAAAATGCGTCGTGGGAACCAGCTTACATGAATATTTTGATTTAGTTAACTTTGGGTCGCTCCCTTTGGAAGCGGCCTTTTCATTTTTACTCCCCTTCTAGGGGTTTGTTGTCAAAACGTATGACCTTTTCGATAAAGAATTTGTCGTCCAGGTGGTCTATGCCGTGGGAGAGGCGGAGAGCGAAGGCGTCCTCGGCGGAGAGGGTGATTTTTTCGCCGGTTTCATCCAGGGCTTCGACGGTGATCTTTTGGGGGCGTATCGTGGTGCCGGAGATGTCTCGGATGCTGCTGCAGGCTTCTTCACAGTCCTGCTCGCCGGATTGTTCGATGATAACCGGATTGACGAGCTTCAGGATGCCCGTGTCCGTTTTGACGACGAGGAGGCGGCGGAGGATGCCGAGCTGGTTGGCGGCGAGAACCTCACAGTCGGGGGTTATATTGAGTGTGTCGGCCAGATCGTCCAAAATAAGGCGGATGTGGTCGTTGATTTCCGTCACGGGGCGGCACGGTTTTTTGAAGATTTCGTCGCCGTAATAGACGAGGGTGCGTATGGCCATGTCATATTCTCCTGTTCGATTGAGGGATTGACGCGGGGGATGGGACGGCGTCCCCTGCGATACCGTGATTGGGGATAATATTACAGGAGAGGCAGGGGTTTGTCAAATATAGGCGCATAAAAAAAGCAGGAGAACCGTCACCTGCTTTTTATGCTATACTACCTTTAAAGGAGGTATGATAATGAGCGACAAGCTGATTCTGGAGGTATTTATAGAGGTCGATTTCAAGAGCGTTTCCCAGCTGGAGGGCGATGCGGGCGGTGTGGTGATGATCCCATTCGGGGGGACGGCGCGGGGTGAAATCTTCAGCGGAACCGTTCTGCCGGGCGGCACCGATACGCAGACGGTGGATTTAAACGGCGTGCGGCATATGTCGGCGCGGTACATGCTGGAGGGTA
>JAAYBH010000153.1 GCA_012718935.1 Clostridiales bacterium | reverse complement strand
TGCGCGACGCTGGCGCGGGCATGAGCAAAAACATACGGACGTTGTGTTTTGATATCCGGATTTACGTCTATACTTAAATACTGCGTTAAATTTGCATATACGAAAGATCTTTTCAGTTCACTGTTTTTGAACGTTTTGTACTTATTTGGGGGTTTATAATGCTTTTTGGTAGAGACATAGGGATCGATCTCGGGACGACGTCAGTTATGGTGGCCACAAGGAGCAAAGGCGTTCTTCTGCGGGAGCCGTCCGTTGTGGCGATGGACAAGAACACTGGCCGCCTTTTGAATGTCGGCATGGCGGCACAGCGCATGCTGGGAAGGACACCCGGTAATATCGTCGCCATCAGGCCCCTTCGCGACGGGGCGATATCGGATTACGACATGACGGAGCGCATGCTCCGGGAGCTCGTCAGAAAGGCCATCAGTTTCAGCCTGTTCAAGCCGCGGATTATCATATCGGTCTCCTCCGGCATCACCGAGGTGGAGGAGCGCGCCGTCATCGACGCCGGTATCGAGGCCGGCGCCCGCAAGGTATATCTCATTGAAGCGCCTCTGGCCGCCGCCATCGGCTCGGGCATCGACATCACCAAACCGGACGGGCATATGGTCGTCGATATCGGCGGGGGAACCACAGACGTGGCGATCCTGTCGCTGTCGGGCGTTGTGGAATCCGAATCGATCAAAGCGGCCGGCGAGGCGTTTGACGATGCGATTATCAAATATGTCCGCCGCAAGCACAATGTGCTCATCGGAGACAGCACGGCCGAGGAGCTCAAAAAAAGCATCGGCTGCGTTTTTCCGCGGCCGGAAACAACAACGGTGGAGGTCAAGGGCCGCTGCCTGATGACGGGGCTCCCCCGCATTGTTCCCATCGGTACGACGGAAATACTGGAGGCATTTGAGGAAGTGTCGGAGCGTATTCTGGAGACAATCCACCGCGTCCTGGAAAACACGCCCCCGGAGCTCGTTGCCGATGTCTCCCAGAACGGGATTGTCCTGACCGGCGGCGGAAGCCTTCTCTGGGGCTTCGACAAGCTCATCGAAAGCCGGACGAACATCCCCACGCACATCGCCGACGACGCGGAGCTCTGCGTCGGCTACGGGATCGGGAAATCCCTGGACCTCGTCAGCGATATGCACGAGGGTACTATAAATCTCGCCCGCCGGAAACAGATGAAATCATAATACATCCAGGGCGAACACAAGATTCGCCCCTACGTGATGACGCGACGCCGCAGGGGCAGACCTCGTGTCTGCCCTTTATCATCGAAATGTCATTTACTCCTGAACGGAGTGATATATAACATCAAACATAAGGAGGCAATTAAGTACATGGCAAAAAAACAATTCAAATCTGAGTCGAAAAGGCTCCTCGACCTCATGGTCAACTCCATCTATACCCATAAGGAGATATTCCTGCGCGAGATCATTTCCAACGCATCCGACGCTATTGACAAGCTTTGCTACATCTCCTTGACAGACGACAAGGTCGGGCTCAATCGTGACGACTTTAAAATTTCAATTAATGCGGACAGAGACAAGCGAACACTGACCGTCTCCGACAACGGTATCGGCATGACGGCTGAGGAGCTGGAATCCAACCTCGGCGTCATTGCCCGCAGCGGCTCCCTTCAATTCAAGAAGGATATGGGAGAGAAGACCGAGGACATTGACATCATCGGGCAGTTCGGCGTCGGCTTTTACTCGGCTTTTATGGTGGCGGAAAAGGTCACGGTCATATCCCGCGCTTACGGCCAGTGTGACGCCAACATGTGGATTTCAACCGGCTCGGACGGTTATACGATCACATCCTGTGAAAAGGAAACTGTCGGTACGGACATCATCATGGAGCTGAAGCCGGACGGGGAAGACGAGAACTACAGCGAATTTCTCGAGGAGCACGAGCTCCACCGGATCATTAAAAAGTATTCCGACTATATTCGCTGGCCCATCGAAATGGACGTTACAAAGTCCCGCCAGGTCGAAACAGACGAGACGGACAAGGACGGCAATAAGAAGAAGGTCTGGGAGGACTATACGGAGACGGCTGTTGTCAACAGCCGCATCCCGATCTGGCAGCGCACCAAGGGCGAGGTTTCCGACGAGGAATGCATGGCGTTTTATAAAGAAAAGTTCTTTGACATGGAGGACCCGGTCTCCGTTATCCGCATCGCGGCGGAGGGCGCCGTCACCTACAAGGCGATGCTCTTTATCCCCGCCAAAGCTCCTTATGATTATTACACCCGCGAGTTTAAGGCAGGGCTTCAGCTCTACACCTCGGGTGTCATGATCATGGAGTATTGCGCCGATCTGCTGCCGGAGCATTTCAGATTCGTGCGCGGTATTGTGGACTCCCAGGACCTGTCGCTGAATATCTCCCGGGAGATGCTGCAGCACGACCGCCAGCTGAAGGTCATCGCGTCCAATCTGGAAAAGAAGATCAAGGCCGAGCTGAAAAAGCTCATGGAAAGCGATTTTGACAAATATGTCACGTTCTTTAAAAGCTTCGGCCTGCAGCTGAAATACGGCATACTAAACGGGTACGGAATTCATAAGGACCTCTTGTCGGACCTGATCCTGTTCTACTCCCCGAAGGCCGGGAAGCTCATCCCCATCGCCGATTACGTGAAGGACATGGCGGAAGGTCAGAAATACATCTACTACGCCTGCGGCGAGAGCGCCCAAAAGCTGGACAAGCTGCCCCAGGCGGAAAGCGTACGGGAAAAAGGCTATGATATCCTCTACCTGACCGAAGAGGTGGACGAATTTGTCGTCCGCACCCTCATGAAATATGAGGACAAGGAGTTCCGGTCCGTTAACGACGACGACCTGGGTCTTGAGACGGAAGACGAAAAAAAGGAAACAGAAAAGCTCGAGACGGAAAACAAGGACATCCTCGATTTCGTCAAGGAAAGCCTCGGAGGGAAAATTGCCGCCGCGAAGATCTCCCGCAAGCTTAAAAGCCATCCCGTCTGCCTGACGACCCAGGGCGGCGTCAGCCTCGAGATGGAGCGGTACTTCGCGTCGCTGCAGGGCGGTCCGACGGACGCCATCAAGGCTGAGCGTGTCCTGGAGCTCAATGCCACTCATCCCGTTTTCAAGGCATTGAAGGACACCGTTTCCTCCGACAAGGACAAAGCAAAAAAATACGCCGAGCTCCTGTACGGCCAATCCCAGCTCATTGCCGGCGTCTCCCTGGACGACCCCGCGTATTTTGCCGGGCTTATCAGCGAGCTGATGGTGTAAGACGTTAACTATAAGCATAATATCAAGTTAAACACAATATGTAGGGACGACCACAGTGAAGTGCACAAGCACTTCACCGGCCGTCCTTTTTTCCGGGCTCAGTTTTTTATGTAAACCAATAATACGTCTTATGATCACTGTAAAACCAGCAACTTCTCCGGCATTTCCAAGTATTTCCCGACCTAATGTTACAGGTTGGACTGCCATGGTTTGACCGTATTTTTATATACCCTCTTCTACAATTAAATTACTATTTTATGACGACCGGAAGTATTTTATTCATTGTGGGAGAGGGAATTTTTATGATCGTAAATCAGATTCGTCAGCGGCTGTCGAATATCAGAACGGAGATGCCAGGGAGAGATACGATAGCGCTCCGGATGGCGGACAGGGCGCGGGCGGCCGAGTGGGCGGTGCGGTTTGCGATTGCGTTTGTGCTTTCGGGGTCGAGCATATTCGCGGGGATTGCGCCGTTTGCCGTCGGCTTCACCGCTGCGGCCGGGTCAACCTCCGGCTGCATCGCGTCCATGCTGGGCGCGATCGGCGGATACTTCCTGTCCGGTACGTTTTTCTGGGCGATCAAGTATGTCTGCATCGCCGTCATCATCTGCACGGCGACAATCGTTTTTCGTGATACGGCCGTCTATCGAAGCAGCTGGTTCATGCCTGTCGTCGCGTCGTTTATCACCGCGTGCATCACGCTTGTGACAGCCATTGATGCCGGCTGGAGCCTGCCGTCCGTTGCCCTGCTGATCACGGATACCGTTCTGGCCGGCGGGTGCGCATTCTTTTATAAGCTCGCCCTCTCACCCTGGTCCGGGCGCTTGAACCTGGAGCACGGGTCGGAGATCGTCCATACGGTCAGTATACTGATACTGATATCGACGCTGCTCCTCTCCCTTGCCCAGCTCAAGGTTTTCGGCATGATTTCCATCGGCCGTACCGTCGCCACGCTGGTTGTTTTCCTCGCCGCCTTCAAGGGCGGCGTCGGCATGGGATGCGCCACCGGGATTTCCGTGGGGCTTGCTATGGACGCCGCCTCCAGCACGGCGTTCCCGGGAGCGCCGCCGATCTTCTGCACGGCTTACGGCCTGGCGGGAATGGTATCGGGTATCTTCTCAAAGCAGAGCCGGTTTGTATTTGCCTTTTCCTATATCCTGATCGATGCCATTGTCGCAGCGGTATCAATCGGGCACGCGGGCGTCCCTGCGATTTTATATGAAGTTTTTATTGCTTCCGTTATCTTCATGGTCCTTCCGCCATCGTTCATGGCGCGGCTCTCCGTTCTGCTACCGGGCGCCGGTTCCGGTCACGGCATCATGAAAGCGCGGGAGTATACGAAAAATCGTGTCGACCAGACGGCGCTGGCCTTCCGTGATTTATACGAAACAGTCAAAACCGCGGTGGGCAGCGGAAGCAACGACAGTAATGTGGCGGCGGTTTTTGACAAGGCGGCGGACGAGATCTGCCTCACCTGCACAAAAACGGCCAAGTGCTGGCATCTGGATTACCAATCCACTGTTGATGCCATGAACAACGCCACGCCCGCCATGCTGGAGCGCGGGAGCCTTATTGAATCCGACCTGCCTGAGCATTTTCAGAAAACGTGCATCAGCCTTCCCGAATACATCAACGCCGTCAATAACGAGCTCAGATCGCTTTTATACCGCCGGCAGTACAAGAAGAGGCTGAAAGAGAATCAGAGCGCCGCATTCAATCAATATTCGGATATTTCGGCCATTCTCAGCGGGATTTCGGAGGAGCTGGGCAGTGGGACAAGCTTTGAACCGGAGTCCGAGAACAGGCTTCGGAAATATTTACGCAGCCTGAACATCCAGGCGGAAACAGCCGTATTTCGTGACCGCAGCGGCCGGCTGCACGTGGAAATTTTCGGCGCAAATTCCGCTCTGCTGAGAAAAACCCCGGATTATCTTGAAAAGCTGTCGGCGGTTTTCAATGTGCGGCTCTGCGCTGTGGAAAGCGATGCCGACCCCGACCGGATATACCTTCTGGAGGCCGAACCGCTGTCTGCGTCCGTCGGTATCTCCTGCAAGAAGAAAAACGAAAAGGAAACCAGCGGCGACAGAGGCGCCTACTTTAAAACAGACGAGGGAATACTGTATGTTATTTTATCCGACGGTATGGGCACCGGCGACCATGCCGCGCGGTACTCCGGCGACGCCGTCCGGATTCTGGAACGCTTCCTTCGTTCGGGCGTTGCGCCCGAGACAGCCGTCCGGATGCTCAACGACCTGATGCTGCTGAAAAATGAAGACGATACCGGCTGCGCAACCGTCGATCTGGTCTGTATCAATCTCTTCACCGGCGCATCGCGCATGTTCAAGTACGGAGCGGCGCCGTCGTATCTCAAGCACGGCCGTTCCGTGCGCCGCATCAAAGGCAAAAGCCTGGCGGCGGGGCTGGGCGTTCCGCCCCATGACGCGCCGGACCAGTTGAAAATGGAGCTCCGGCCCGGCTCTGCGGCGGTCATCGTCAGCGACGGCGTCACAGTGGGAAACGACGACGCCTGGCTCTGCGAGGCGATTTCAAAATTCGAAGGGGACGAGCCGCGGGAGCTGGCCGACGCCATTATCGAAACAGCAGTCGAAAAAAACGGAGCGGAGGACGATATGACGGTCATTACAATCTTCGTCTCCGAACGGACCTGAGCAGAGGCGCCTGTCCCGGCTAAAAACGTGCCGTCAGATTTCCTGTATATTCCACAACCTAAACGGGCAAAATTTTAACAAATCGTCTAGGGGTGTGATAGAAGTGGTAAAAGGTGTCTGCCGTCGCGTCATTGTCATCAAATCTCCCGAGCTCCATTTGTTTGATGAAGCGATCTTCATCGTGAAGGAGGAAGCGCTTCGGGCGGGTGGTGTGACGGGTGAAGAGATCATCAGGCAGGCGCAGCAGGTCGCCGACAACTACGTCCGCTTCAATCTCAAAAAAAACTGGTTCAGCAAGCTGCCCGCCCCCGCCTTTGCCGCCTTCGGCGCGGGAGCCACCGCTCTTGTCTGGTTTTTCACGCAGTATATTTTCTAGGTTCCATTTTTATTCGGATGCAATAAAGATTCTTTGGGGCTTTCGGACCCGAGGAATCTTTATTTGTCTGCTTCATCTTCTGTATTGAGA
>JAAYBH010000152.1 GCA_012718935.1 Clostridiales bacterium | reverse complement strand
ATTATGCTTTACGAGCTGCTGTCGGAGTACAACAAAAAAGGTGTTGTCCCCATGCATATGCCTGGGCATAAGAGGAACACGGCGATGCTGGGTGATGCGCTTCCCTACGGGATTGACATCACGGAGATCGACGGGTTTGACAATCTCCATGACGCCCACGGCGTTTTAAAGGCGACGGCTGATATCGCATCCCGGCTGTATGGCAGCAAAAGGACTTTCATGCTGATAAACGGCAGCACCGGCGGCATTCTCGCCGGCGTGCGCGCGGCCGTCCGGTACGGCGATACGGTCATCATGGCGCGCAACTGCCATAAATCGGTTTATAATGCCGTTGAGCTCTGCGGCCTCGTTCCTGTCTATCTGATGCCGGATTTGGATGAAGCGTCGGGTATCTGCGGCAGCATCCGGCCGGAACAGGTGGAAAAGGCTCTGGATAACCACCCGGAAGCTGCTTTGGTGATCATTACGTCGCCGACATATGAGGGTGTCGTCAGCGATATCAAGTCGATATGTGATATTGCCCATCGGAATAAAATCCCGGTGCTTGTGGACGCGGCCCATGGGGCGCATTTCGGCTTTTCAGAAGCTTTCCCACCTTCTCCCGTATACTGTGGCGCCGATATTGCCGTCATGAGCCTCCATAAAACGCTCCCCGCGCTGACACAGTGCGCTCTGGCGCATGTTTCGGGAGGTCTGATCGACGGAAACAGGCTGGCGTCGGAGCTGGCGGTCTTTCAGACCAGCAGCCCGTCCTATGTGCTTCTGTCCTCCATCGATCGCTGCCTCAGGCTTCTGGACAGCGGCAAAGAGGCGCTGTTTTCGGAATATGAAAAAAACCTCGAAGCCTTTAACAAAAGTATATCGGGTATCGGAAAGCTGAGGGTCCTCTGCCGTGGGGCGGACACCCAGAATAACCGCGGGAGCTTTTTTGGTTTTGATCCGGGAAAAATTGTTATGAGCACCCGAAGCACAAACCTGTCGGGCAAAGAACTGGCGCAGTTGCTCCGGTCAAAATACCGCATAGAGCTGGAGATGGTCTCCGCCGATTACGCCGTCGCCATGACCAGCCTCTTTGACAGCCGGGACGCACTTGCGCTGCTGATCGGCGCCCTTCTCGACGCTGACAGGGAAGCAAAATCCGATGTATCAGACGATAAGCCTTTATATCCGCCTTCGCTGCCGCGGCGGCTCGTGACAGCTGCTGAAGCTGCCGTAATAAAAGGGGAACGCCGTCCGATTGAAAAAGCCGTGGGCATGATGTCGCTGGAGTATATCTGGGCATATCCTCCGGGCATCCCGTTTTTGGTACCCGGTGAGCGGATCGATGGCAGCATGGCCGCTTTTCTTCGGCAATCGGCAGACGCCGGTCTCGCGTTAAAAAGCACAACGGGCGGAATGCCGCAGGATATTCGCTGCGCGCCGGTTCCCAGTACGTAGACTTGGGACGCCGAGGGCGGCGTCCCCTACGATGGAATTCCGACGCAGGGGCTGCCGCCCTCGGCGGCCCGTTCCTGTGGCGTGTAACACCGTTTAACGGATTGACAAACCCGCCTAATTATGATAATTTGTTTGGAGAAAATTGATCGGAGAGAGTTAATATATGAAGAGAATTATTACCATTGAGACGCGCGACCTGGAGAAGAGCATGGAGAACGGCGGCTGCGGCGAGTGCCAGACCTCCTGCCAGTCGGCCTGCAAAACCTCCTGCGGCGTTGCCAATCAGCAATGCGAAAACAAACAGAGTGAAGATAAATAATTGCTGAATAAATAGAAACAATTGCCGTTTTCCGCCATTCGGAGAAAACGGCATTGCGTTTTTTTCGGACAAACCAGCTTTATCAATAAACGGAGAGATATATGATTCACCAATACAAGCTGAACGGATACAATATCGTTATCGATGCGCACAGCGGCTCAATCCACGCGGTGGACGGGCTGGTTTACGATATCATGAGCCTTTACGAAGACATGAGCGCTCATGAGATCGTTGAAGCGATGCTGAAAAAATATGCCGGCGACCCGCAGATTACCGAGGGTGAGATACGCGAAGCCCTCGGCGATATTGAAGAGCTGAAAAAAGCGGGAAAGCTGTTTGCGGCCGACAGGTTTAGAAGCATTAAGGACATGAAAAACACGAATACCGGCATCAAGGCGCTCTGCCTCCATGTCAGCCACGCCTGCAATTTAAGCTGTGATTACTGCTTTGCCGGTGAAGGCCGGTACCACGGCGAAACGGCGCTCATGACGCTGGAGGTCGGAAAAAAAGCGATTGATTTCCTGATCGAGCATTCCGGGAAACGGCGGAATCTGGAGGTGGACTTTTTCGGTGGAGAACCGCTTTTAAACTGGGATGTTGTTAAACAAATCGTCGCCTATGCACGGGAGATCGAGAAGAATAAGGGGAAAAACTTCCGGTTTACGCTGACGACGAACGGCGTTTTGATCGACGATGACGTCATTGATTTCGCTAACCGGGAGATGCACAACGTCGTCTTAAGCCTTGACGGCCGTCGCGAAGTCCACGACAGATCGAGACGATTTTTGGACGGTAGGGGGAGTTATCAAGTCATCCTGCCAAAATTCAAGGCGCTTGTGGAAAAGCGCGGCGGAAAGGGCTACTACATCAGGGGGACGTACACCCACCGAAATATCGACTTCACGAACGACATTCTGCATATGGCCGAGCTCGGTTTCACGGAACTTTCCATGGAGCCCGTCGTCTCAAAGGAAGGAGATCCTTACGCCCTGACAGCGGGGGATTTGCCGGAGCTTCTGCGCCAGTATGAAAAGCTGGCCGGTGAGATGCTTAAGAGAAAAAAAGAAGGCAGAGGCTTTACCTTCTACCATTTCATGCTGGATTTAAGCGGCGGCCCCTGCATTTACAAGCGCGTGGCCGGCTGCGGCTCGGGGACGGAGTATCTTGCCGTTACGCCCTCAGGAGACCTCTACCCCTGCCACCAGTTTGTGGGCGACCCCGCGTATATCATGGGAAATTTATGGGACGGTGTGACCAATACGGAAAAACGCGACGTTTTTTCCGGCTGTAATGTGTACTCGAGGCCCGAATGCCGGGACTGCTGGGCGCGCCTTTACTGCGCCGGCGGCTGTGCCGCCAACGCCTATCACGCCACCGGAGACATCGCCGGCGTCTATGAATACGGCTGCGAGCTTTTCAAAAAGCGCATCGAATGCGCCGTCATGATGAAGGTCGCGGAAGCTCTTTCTCCCACCCCGTAGGGTGACTGAGGATTTCCTCAAGTGCCGCGCAACGCCGAGCATATTTAACGGACGGGCCGCCGAGGTTGTCGGCCCCTGCGGATGTTAGGGGCACAAAAGCCTCATTCAGTCCTTATCCCGTTTCTCCGTATCTGCCAGTTCTTCGGAGAACTCTGTTGCCAGATTAGGATTTTTGATCTGCGGCAGGATGAACCTGTCCTTGCTGCGGCTCCTGAAAAATTTGAGAAACGAAAAGCTGATTTCAAAGAAAATAAGAAGGGCGACGCCGGCGATGAGGCCCGAGAGCTGGCCTCTGATAAAGGGCATGCTCAGGATCGCAACGATCAGCGAAACAAGGACAAAGCCGGAGGTGTAAGGATACCCGGGGAGCTGGCACTTTCCCTCGGGCGGGCAGCCCTGTTTTTTTCGCAGGCGCATCTGGGAGGCCATCATGACGGCATAGGTGAAGAGGATCGCAAAGCCGCCAGAGCTCAACAGGAAGAGATAAACGCTGGGCAGCAAAAGCCCGAACCACAGTGCGGCCAGCATGGTGATTCCGGACATGATGATACCCCTGTACGGCACGTCGGTCTTCTCCTTCAGCCAGCAGGGCGCCTGCTTTTCATCCGCCAGCGCACGCATCATCCGGCCGAGCCCGAACATAGTGGCCAGCATGGTGGAAATAATAGCCGATACGATGACGACGCCGATGACGGAACCGGCCCACGCGATACCGTGCCGTGACAGGGAAGCCACGATCGCACTCGTGTTCTCGTTCAGCGCGCCTGTGGGCACGAGCGGCAGCAGCAGAAAAATATAGAGGAGAAAGAGACCGACGAGGCTGACGACCGTATACCGGATGGCTTTCGGAATCGTCTTATGCGGCTCCGCCGCCTCCGACGCCGCCAGGGCAATTACCTCAAAGCCGCAGTAGGAAAACATGACGATGAGCATGCTGCCAAAGAGCCCCCCCAAACCTCCCGGCGCGAGAGGCTCCCGCGCAATTTCACCCAGGCCGACGGCAGGTTTCCCCATAAGACCGGCAATCAGCAGAAATGCGATCACGATAAATGAAACGACGGCAGCGACCTTGATACCGGCGAGCCCGCTTTCAAGCTTTGACAGACGGACCGCCCCGAGAAGATTCAGGAGCGTGACGACAATAATGATCCCGCTGCCCATCAGCGATATTGAGATATTGGGGAACCACTGCCGCAGAAGGATGGAGGCTGCCGTCGCCTCGCTGGACATACCCAGCACCATGCCGACCCAGTAAACCCATCCGACGACGAAGCCCGTCCGCTCCCCGAAGGCTTTGGTGGCGAAGGTTTTGAAACCGCCGTAGTGGGGGGTGGCGACAGTCATTTCGGACATGGCGTAGAGAATATAGTATACAAGCACGCCGCCGAGGATATAAGCGATAACAATCGACGGTCCTGCTGCATTGATCGCAACGGATGATCCCAGAAAGAAGGAACCGCCGATGACGGTGCCCAGCGAGAGCATCACAAGATGGCCGGCGGATATGCCGCCACGGGCGGCAGTGGCTTTTTTTCTTTTACTCATATTTGCAATACCCTCGTTTTACAAGTGCTCTGATTATTCTGCCTCGATTCACCGCCCCCATTCCAGAATCGCCGCCTGAAGCAGAGCTAATAAATGGATGGTTTCACATCCATACGGCAATAAATACTCAAAACGAACATATTTAGGAGGAGAAATGAAAAAGATCATTACAGCTCTAATCCTCGCCGGGGCAATGTCGCTGACAGGCTGCGGCCTGATTCCCGGCAGCGTCAGTCCGTCGCCGTCGGAAACCGTCCCGTCACCCTCAGAATCGGCCCGGCCGGTACCGTCGGCCCAGCCGTCGGCGCCCACCGGCGCGGAAGAGGTGACCGCCGCCGACTACTTTCCGTTCAAGGCTGACGTCCACAGGACGTATCAGGGGACGGGGAATGAGTTCGCATTCTTTGAGTCCTGGGTGGACTATATCGATAACGATGCGATCCAGATCCGGTCAAATAACGGCGGTACCGAGCTCGTTGAGGTCTATACTGTCACCGGCGGCGCACTGAAAAAGGCTTTATCCCTGGGAGAGGCTTATTTCCGTTACGACTTCACAGCGGAGCGGGAGATCGATGAAATTATGATCATGGAACCCATCGCCGTCGGTACGGAATGGACGCTGGAGAGCGGTGAAAAACGGAGCATCACAGATGTCAACGCAGACGTGACGGTGCCGTACGGCGCGTTCAAAGCGCTTGAGGTGACGACGGAATATGAAGACAGCACAACGAAGGATTACTATGTCATCGGCCTGGGACTTATCAAAAAGGAGTTTACCACGAAGGAAACGGAATCGATGATGATCACCAGTGATCTCGAAAAATACGAGGAAGGCAGCCCGCTCCTGGAGAACGCGCGGTTTTACTATCCCGATTTCAACAACGACAGGCTCGCGTATATCAATCAGGGCTTGGAGTTCCACACCGGAGACAGCATTTTGCCTCAGTTGGAATTCGCATTAAAAACCCCTCCGTCCGGCACAGAGCTGGGGCGTGTGATGACCGACGGCGCAACAATCAGAAGCATCACCTTTGACAGAACGTCAGGCGTTGTGACTATTGATTTAAACAAGCAGTTCGTGACGGAAATGAACGCCGGCACCACCATGGAGGGGATGATCCTCTCCAGCATCGCCAATACTCTGGGGAGCTATTTCCAGACAGACAAAGTGCAGCTCACCCTGGAAGGCGGCCCCTATGAATCCGGGCATATGCTCTTCAACCTCGGAGATTTCCTGCCGTTCAATCCGGAGGATGCGGTGGAATATCAGGGTTAGCAAAAAGGCGATCACAGATCTCCGCTGCGTATTGCGCCAGGATATAAAGCTACCGCCCTGCAAAGTCGATGAGACTTCAGCAGGGCGGTAGCTCTATACCTGTTGACTATTCTTTCCTGTCCGTATTCTGTTTGTATTGCGCCCTGCTTTTTCTTGTCGCCAGCCTGATGATGACAATGATGACGACAACGATGACGGCGAGGATCAGCAGGACCGGCAGGGCGATGACAATGGCCTTGAAGAGGCTCTTGAAGAAGTTGCCGACGCCCTTCAGGGTGGCGTTGAAGCCGTCCCGGATTTCCTCCCAGTAGGTGCGCTGCAGGGGCGGTTCCTTCTCCGTGAGCTCTGCGACCTCCCGGATGTTCAGCACCACCGTGCTGTAATCCACCTGATTCTGCCAGTTCTTGAGCATGGAGGTGAGAGACTCGATCTCATACCGGACATCGGACAGCCGCTGCTGGATCGTCAGAATGACCTCCACGGTGTCGGCCTTTTCCAGCATGGCCAGGAGACTTGTCTCCTCGGCCCGGCACGCCTTCAGGCGCGCCTCCGTGTCAATAAACTGAATGGTAATGTTTTGGGACTGCTTGTTACTGCTTAAAACGTTGCCCAGCGACGGCAGATTGTTCGTCATAACGTCCAGCCTGTCGGCGGGCACGCGGATTGTAAAGCTGGCTGAGCGGTATGTTTTGTTCCCGTAATAGGTATCCGCGTAATTTTTTCCGCTGATGTAGGAACTCTCCACATAAGCGCCGTATGCGGCCATCAAGGCGTGGACATTGTTCAGCGATTCGTCGAAGGTCGTTGTCTCAATGTCGGCCGTCACGGTAAAGATCATCTTCTGGGTCGGAGGGATCGCCGTGCCGCTTCCGGTAAACCCACCCGTGCCGCCGGAAGACGCTTGCGATTCCATAGCCGAGGGCGCTTCGGCGTAGCCTCCTTCTTCTTTTGCGTCATAAGCATACGAGTTGTCTCCATCCGGATAGGGTGCGGCCGGCGCCGATGACGGCATTGCGGCTGTTGATGAGCCGCTCGCGCCGCATGCGCTGAGCACTGAAACAAGGAGCATTACGGCCAAAAGTATTGCACAAACCTTTTTCATGTAGAATCCTCCTTCTTTTTATGGTTGCCGGCTATAAGACGGTTGACGCTTCATAAATGTTCCAAGACATCATAAAACCTTTGCCAGAAAGCTTTTCAGGCGTTCACTCCGGGGATGGGCGAAGAGCTCCTCGGGCGTATTTTCCTCCACGATTTTGCCATTGTCCATAAAGACGACTCTGGAACCGACTTCCCGGGCAAAGCCCATCTCGTGGGTGACGACGACCATTGTCATGCCGTCCCGGGCCAGCTGCTTCATCACGTCCAGCACCTCGCCGACCATCTCCGGGTCCAGGGCGCTCGTCGGCTCGTCGAACAGCATGACGTTGGGGTCCATGCACAGGGCCCGGACGATGGCGATGCGCTGCTTCTGACCGCCGGACAGCTGGCTGGGATAAGCGTTCGCCCTGTCCTCAAGGCCGACACGCTTTAACAGCGCCATGGCTTTCTCCTCTGCCTCGGCCTTTGTTTTATGCAGGAGGTTCATAGGCGCGATAGTCAGGTTCTTAATAACTGTCATATGGGGGAAGAGGTTGAAAAGCTGAAAAACCATACCCATCTTCCGCCGGTGCAGGTTGATATCGGTACCTGGGTCGGTGATGTCGACACCCTCGAAAAGGATCGTACCGCCCGTCGGATTCTCCAGCAGATTCAAACAGCGCAGGAAGGTGGATTTACCGCTGCCGGAGGGGCCGATCACAACGACGACCTCGCCGCGCTTCACCTCGGTGTCGATCCCGTCCAGCGCCTTGATATCGCCAATCGCATTGTTACCGCCCTTGAAATGCTTCAGGAGTCCGCTGACTTTAATAAGCGTATCGGTGCTGAGCCCGTTCGTGCCGATCAAATTAGTGGTCACTGCTGCGGAGCCTCCTTTCGAGCTTGCCTACAAGCCAGGTGAAGAATAATACGAGAATAAGGTATATAAGCGCAACCGCAATGAGCGGCATAAAAGGTGAATAGGTGCGGCCAAGAATGATATAACCGCCCTTTGCCAGGTCCTGAACGGCAACATATCCGGCGACGGATGTTTCCTTCAGAAGAACAATGAACTCATTAGCCAGAGCGGGAAGAACATTTTTAAAAGCCTGGGGGATAATGATATACCGCATCGTCTGGACATAGTTGAAGCCCAGGCTGCGCCCGGCCTCCGTCTGCCCGGCGTCGATGGACATGATGCCGCTTCTGAATATTTCGGCCACATAGGCGCCGGAGTTAATACCAAATGTAATGATAGCGACAAAAACGCCGTTGCTGGATGAAACGAAGATCAGGAAATATGTGATCAGCAGCTGAACGACAACAGGGGTTCCACGAATGACAGTCAGATAGACTCTGCAGATTGCATTCAGGACACTTAAAAAAATGCGGCTCAAACCCGGGCGTACACTATCGATGGTCTTGTCATAAGTCGAACGGATGATGGCGACAACAATTCCGATGGCGATACCAATAATAACGGCAAAAAAAGTGATTTCAAGTGTCACACCCAAACCGTTAAGAAGGTATTTCCACCTGTTGTCATCGATGAAGTTCAGGACAAACTGGTCCTTCAGATAATTGAGCCACTCAGGCATCAGGCGCACTCCCCCCGTGTTTTATGTGAAGAACAGCATCAAATAGGGGCGGACAAGCCGCCCCTGTTTTTGCTCGGATCAAGATTCTTACACTTTGATATATTTATCAAGGATTTTCTGTACGGTCCCGTCCTTAATGAGCTCCTGAAGGGCCGTATCGACCGCTTTGCCAAGCTCCGTATTATTTTTTGAGTAGGCAATAGCATATTGCTCTTCAATATATTCCGTGTCGAGTATGACAAGGCCGGGATTGGCAGCGACATAGGCTTTTGCGGGTTCATTATCGATAACGACGCAATCGACTTTATCGGTAACGAGAGCCTGCACCGCGTCGGCCCCCTTGTTATAACGGTTTATTGTTGCAAGGCCTTCGTCCTCAAGGTCCCATGTTGTGTAGAGATCACCGGTTGTGCTCTGCTGGACGCCGACCGTATAGCCGCCCGAAAAAAGATCGTCAACACTTGCGATGGGGCTGTCTTCCTTGACAATAATCACTTGGACGCCCGTAGCGTAGCTGGTAGAAAAATCGACGTTCTGTTTACGTTCATCTGTCACAGTCATGCCTGCAAGGCCGACATCGGCTTTTCCGCTTTGTATGGCGGCAATAATGGAATCGAAGTCCATATCGCTGATTTCAAGCTTTAAGCCAAGCTTATCGGCAATTGCCGCGGCGATTTCGGCGTCGATACCAGTGATGGTGTCACCCTCGTGGAACTCGTAAGGCGGGAATTCGGCATTTGTCGCCATTGTCAACACACCGGGCTTAACGGTTTTGTTTGTTGTTTTTCCGCCGCAGGCGTAAAGCGCCAGCAACAGGATGGCGGCCAACACGACCGTCAAAATTCTTGTATATTTTTTCATTAACATATCCTCCAAAACTTTGAGATTTATGATAGGATTATACTACCTGCAAGGTTATATTTCAATATCGAACATCGGACATTTTGTATAAACATTACAAGCTTGTGTATAATGTGGCTCAACATCTCTTCAAACGTCATTAACTTATTATAGTGCAATATGACAATCGTTATAAACCTCGTCCGAATGGGTCGCCGCCCTCGGCGACCCTTACGGTTGACTCTTTCTCCGGGTGCTTTTATCTGGCAAGAGAATAAAACGGCAGCCGCGCATTTCCGGGAAAAGACGCGGCTGCTTTTGTGCCTGACACTTACTCTAAATACTGAAGAACGCCTTTCTCCCCGGGTAATACGCGGCCTTGCCCAGTTCCTCCTCAATGCGGAGGAGCTGGTTGTACTTGGCGACGCGGTCGGTGCGGCTGGGTGCGCCGGTTTTGATCTGGCCGGCGTTTAAGGCGACAGCCACGTCGGCGATGGTCGTAT
>JAAYBH010000151.1 GCA_012718935.1 Clostridiales bacterium | reverse complement strand
TTTTGCGCCAGCACGGCATCCTTAAAGCTCATAAGGAAATCTTCCTTCCAGCCGGCCAGATTGTCGTCCGTACCCCTGAATGCGACGTAATGCTCTCTGGTGCTGAGTGAAAAGATAACAGCGGCAAACTGATTCGGTATCGTATCGTCCATCCTGCTGACATAACAGGACAATAAGACGTCGCGAAACCGGTCTGATTCAGCCGCTTTGATCAACAGCTCCGGATACGGCGGCATCAGCACACCGCCTTGCTTAAGGCGATTATCACTCTTAAGCAGCGCAGCCGCCCGGGCCAGTGTCACCCCGGAGGAAGGAGCGGCAGGGACGACGCTCTCGTAATTTATGTAGGAGAGGCATGCAAATATCAGATTGTCGACTTCGTTGAAGCCGTCCTTTTCAAAGCGCAAATCACCGCGCCAGCTCAGATAATCAAATACATTGGCCATCGTGTCACCTCCTGTGATTCTGCCATTGCCATCATAGCACAAAATTTGTAAAACATCTATGTAGGGACGGCCATCGGCCGTCCGAACGCGAACGATGTTCGCCCATGTCAGTATGCCTTGATAAACATCTGCGTCCAGTAGTACGTGCCGCCGGAGGTCTTGGCGACGCCGCAGCCCATCTGGTTATAGGTGGCGCTCAGAATATTGGCCCCGTGGCCCGGTGAGTTCATCCAGGAGTTCATGACCTCCTGCGGTGATCGCTGTCCATAGGCGATGTTTTCACCGCCGTTGGAGAACCGGATACCGAAGGACTGCATCATCGTAAACGGCGAGCCGTATGTGGGCGACTGGTGGGCAAAGTATCTCTTGTCGATCATATCCTGTGATTTGTAGCGCGCCACACGGCAGAGCTCCCAGTTGGATTTCAGCTGCTGGAGGCCGTTTTTCGCGCGTTCCTTGTTGACCAGCTCGATGACCTGCTGCTCCAGAGTTTTAACATTGTCGATGCTTGGAATAGTGATGCGCTGTCCGACACGGATCATGTTTGGATTGCCAAGCTGCGGGTTGGCCTTGATCAGCTCGGTGACGCCGATCTGGTACCGGACGGCAATCTTCCACATGGTATCGCCCGAACGGACCGTGTAGGTGCCGCTCTGCGCCAGAGCGTTCAAAGGCAGGACGGCGGCAACGAGAACGGCGATTAGAAAAATGACGATTGTTTTTTTGAATTTCATTACAGGTATCCTCTTCTCCGGCAGTACGGAGTTATTGTGACAGGACCTGCCGTTTCCTGCCGGCGAAACGACAGGTTGCTTTTGACATCGGTTGCATCCGACCTTATTATCTGCATATTTTTCAATTTACAGCTTGGTAGTTTTATAAAATTGAAGAAAACAAGGATCTGACATCAATAAAAAAACGGCCCGCGACGGGCCGTTTTTTTATTGATGTCAGAACAGCAGCTTGTAAAGATTGATATCGGCAGGCTTTTCGCATAATTCCCCGATCTTCGGGATGAGGTCCTGAAAATGCGCCGCTTTCATGTGCGCATCCAGGGCGGCGTCGCTTTCCCATTCCTCGATGACGGTGACGATCAGCGGGTTCGATAGATCCCGATACATCTCGTACCTGATGCAGCCGGCATCCTTTTTGTTTGTCTCTTCCACGAGCTTTTTTGCGATGGGCAGGAATTCCTCGAGCCTGCCCTCCTTAATTGAGTGTTTTGCAACGACCTTGATCATGTTTGGCACCTTCCTGTATGTCTATATTTTTTTAACGTGAGCTATTGCTGCGGGAATACGTTCATTTCCTCCGGCGACGTCAGGCCTCTGTCGATGGCGATGTCCCTCAGCTTCACATAGAGCGCCGCTTTTGTGGACTGTACATATGGGCTCAGGAATAAAAAGCCGATCCCGAGTGTCAGGAGCGCCAGTAAGGCCCAGCCGATAAAGGACAGATAGAGGACGAACATCCGCCATTTATGCCCGTCGGTCATCGCTATGCTGAGCTTCAGCGCCCGCTCGTATCCGATGAAAGGATTGTCGGTCAGGATATAGGGCGTCATGCTGTATGACAGCGTTTTCATGTAAACGAGGATCGTGCCGGCGATATAGATGACGCCGCTCACAAAAAGCGGAACAGTCCAGCTGCTGTCGATCGAACGGAGGTATTCGGATATCCATCCGGTATCATACAGCCAGCTGCCGCTCATGCCCGGCCAATCGGAATAAAAAGAGTCGTTCATAAAGAAGGGGACGATGGCTGAAAAGCCTTTGACGATGATGATAAAAAGCCCGATCAGGCTGATCATCGACCACAGAGTGGTAAAGAGGTACATCCAGGCCATAGAGCCTGTAATTTTCATAAAACGACCGCCGCCGAAAGGGAAGAAGATATTGTTGATGACCGGTGGCGCCACCTGATTCTGCATAAAGAAGTAATTGAGGCCCACGGTCAGCGGCAGCATCACAAAAAAAGTTCCGGCAATCGAAACGAAAGGCACAAAACTGCCGATCAATCCCACGCCCAGAGAAATCCCGCCGAATATGAGGTAGGCGACGACGCCCTCCCAGTAGCTGTGCCTGAGTACCGCTTTTGCGTTTGCTTTAAGCTCGGCTCTTGTCCACATATGTTACCTCCCGATCACGATGAGAAGATCTATAAGCATTTTATGCCAGCCCAGGGTATATTGCAAGGAAAATTGCAGACTTCCTACGTATTCAATTTTTGCATAAAAATGCCGATAAACACTTTGAAAGGACGATTTGAAAAGGTGATTGAATGAAATGGTTTGCAAACTTGAGAATTTCCAGAAAGCTGATCCTCGGTTTTTTGATTGTTTCCATATTAGGCCTTATTATTGGCCTTGTCAGTATCGTCGCTATCCTGAAAATAACGGATAATGAAAACAAGCTGTACGAAAACAACACGAAAGCCGCCATATCGCTCGGCAATGCGCAGCAGGCCTGTCTCAGCGTGGATGTCAATATCAGGGACCTCTTCATCTACAGCGAACAGGATCGGTCAGCCTATTACGACAGTATCAGCAAAAATCTGGACCTGGTGGAAACAGAGCTCAATAATT
>JAAYBH010000150.1 GCA_012718935.1 Clostridiales bacterium | reverse complement strand
TCCAGGTTTTTTTGAATGTGGCCGTTGTCACAAACCTGCTGCCCAGTACCGGAATTTCGCTGCCGTTTTTCAGCTCCGGGGGCACGGCTCTTTGGATTCAGCTTATAGAGATCGGGATTATTCTGTCAGTATCAAGGGATATTCCGATTGTCAAAGCAGGCTGACGGGCGGAGGGAAAGATGAAGCTTTTGTTTACCTGCGGAGGGACGGCCGGACATATCAATCCGGCTATTGCGCTGGCCGACGAGCTTCGGCGCATTGTGCCCGATTCCCGAATTCTTTTTGTCGGATCTGGCAGACGTCTTGAAAATAAGCTGATTCCCGAGGCGGGTTATGACATTAAAAACATCAGCATCAGCGGCTTCGAAAGAGGAATCACGCCAGACAAGCTAGCCCGCAATTATAAAACACTCAGAAGCCTGACCAAAGCCGCCGCCCAATCGGAGGAGATCATCGAACGCTTCAAGCCGGACGCCGTTATAGGAACGGGCGGCTACGTCTGTTATCCGGTACTTAAAAAAGCCGCCCGCATGGGTATACCGACTTTTATTCATGAATCTAATGCGGTACCCGGTTTGACGACAAAAATGCTCTCCGGTATCGTTGATAAGGTACTTGTTGCGTTTCCCGATGTTTCGCACCTCTATAAACGCCCTGGGAAAGTCGTATTTACCGGAACGCCGGTCAGAGCCGGCTTTATACCGCAAGGCAATAACGACGCGCGGCTGCTTTTGGGCGTTGACGGCCGACCGCTGGTCGTCTCTTTCTGGGGGTCGCTCGGAGCGGACAAAATGAACGAGATCGTTGCCGATTTTATGGCGCTCAATATAGAAAGCAGGCTTTTCAACCACATCCACGCCACCGGCGGCAGTGAAGCCGTCACGGAAGCCCTGATAAAGCGGGTTCGGGAAAAGACAGCGGGTCTTCACATACCGAAGTGGGTGGACATCAGGACCTATATTTATAACATGCCCTCGGTCATGTCGGCGTCGGACCTTGTCCTCTGCCGGGCGGGGGCGTCAACAATTGCCGAGCTGACCTACATGGGCAAACCGGCGATTATTGTACCGTCGCCGAACGTGACAAACAATCATCAGGAAAAAAACGCGCTGCAGCTGGGGAGGACAGGCGGTGCCGTCGTCATCCGCGAAAAGGAGTGCACCGGCGAGCTTCTATATCAAAAAACAGAAAATTTGCTTAAAAACAAGGGTGAATTATCGGCGATGTCGGACGCCATGAGAAGCGTCGGAGTTCCCGAATCGGCAAAGAAAATTGCGGAGCTGATAATTTCCATGTGCTGATTAACGAAAGACAGCCTCTGGACATAGTATACGGCGTACAGATATTTATATGCTGTTTTCGGGGGTTGACTATGAGTATAATACGTATTGACGGCGGAAGGCGGCTTTACGGTTCCGTCTCGGTTCACGGGGCAAAAAACAGCGTTTTGCCTATTATGGCCGCGTCTCTTCTTGCATGCGGCGAAACTGTCATACATAATTGTCCGAGCCTTAGTGATGTTGACGCGGCGACCAGGATTCTTGTTCATTTGGGTTGTACCGTCAGCCGTGAGGGGGACGGGGTTTACGTCGATTCCAAAACGCTGACACGCAGCGATATCCCGCACGAGCTGATGCGGGAGATGCGGTCGTCGGTCATATTTTTAGGCGCTATACTGGCGCGCCTGGGCGAAGCAGTTCTCTCCATGCCTGGCGGCTGTGAGCTGGGACCAAGGCCGATCGATCTTCATCTTTCTGCGCTGCGCGCCATGGGCGCGGAGATTGACGAGGAGGGCGGAAATATCATCTGCAAGGCCAAAAGCCTGAAGGGCTGCAGAATCAATCTTGCGTTTCCGAGCGTCGGCGCGACGGAAAATACGATGCTGGCTGCGGCAAAATGCAGCGGAACAACAATTATCACAAATGCTGCATGTGAGCCGGAAATATCAGATCTTCAGAGCTATATGAAGCGCC
>JAAYBH010000020.1 GCA_012718935.1 Clostridiales bacterium | reverse complement strand
TTGAAAAAGCGGTTGAACATTCTTAAAAAACTGTTTTCAATGATGGGGAAATCCGCAAAATCAAAATCCGGCTTTAAGCTGAGCGTCGGCGGACAATCAAAGAGCTCCTCGCCCATAAAGTGTCGAAACTCATAGTACAAAAGGGTGTCATCCACTTCTGAAATCTGTCTAAGCTCATCTTCTGTCAACGGGGATAACAGCCATTTTGTATAGATGGTTATTTGCATGTTACCTTCAATTTCAAGGTACTTATCAAGCACCGCTTTAACAGGGCGGGTAATATCAGAAAGATATGCTTCACTGGCATCATGTAGTAAACATGCAAGCTGTACCTTGTCCGAACACCCTTTTGCTTTCGCCTCCAGCATACAGTTAATACTGTGCTGAGCTACCGAATAAAACGTATTGAAGTGCCCGCCTGCACGGGTAAGCATTGATAATGCATGAGCGATATCCTCAATGCAAATCAGCTCCATTTCCGGTGCTGTCGGGTCAAAGTGCTTTTTCGTAAATGTAGTAATATGGCTCAATCAGTCCACCACCTTCTACCCGCTACGCGGTCTTGGTATTTCGCCCATTGCGTGCTAATGATAAGAATAGCAAAGAACGCTAATGAGGCGATTGTATCAAAAGCACCCGGCGCAAAAATCTTTAGCACAATAAATGCACAAACGTAGGTACTGCAAGCGATTAAAGTTAATATATTTTTCATCGGCAACTTTTCAACGCTACGCCATTTCAAAATGATGGCAACAGCAGTCCAAACCGCCAGCAGAAGCATTCCCCATACGAAGATTTTCGGTAATATACTAAGAATATGTCCAAGAAAAGTAAACATAAAATCATCCCCTTTCCGAAGCATATTATAATTATAAACTGCTCGCTGTCCAATTAACTGTACTTCAGTAAGGATTACATCATATTTCGTGTACATACTGATATTCCGTTGAACGCGTACGCCCCATCGAGAGCATAGAGGCAGTTCATATAGAGCTTTTCAATACTCACAAGGAAATCGCTGTTGCGGGCAAAGACAATTTCGCTTTCATTGCGAAACGCAAAGCAAGTACAATGGTTTTCAAACCGCATGCTGTACATCGGGAAAAGGATCGATTCCAGCGTTTCCACCGGCAGCTGTTGGCCGTCCGAAATACCCTGTATTTCATCAAGAAGTTCGGGATAGTATTTTCGGTATTCAGCTTTGCACCGCTGGGCGAATTCCCGCATTCCATCGTCCGGGGTGAAGGTCGGGCAATGCTCCAGCGTTTTTCCGTGGTCAAAAAGCAGTTTGCCCCACTTGAAACCGGCCTCGTAATGCGTACCCTTAAATCTTCCGTGATACATTATATCAATTTCCCTTCAGCTTTTCGTAGGCGGCGCCACCCCATGCCATAAAGGTAATTGAATAAAAATTTATTGTCAAGCGCGAATTAAATATTACCGGATACGAGAAAAGCGGAGCAAGGATTTGATAATCACTTGCCCCTCTTTTATAATAATTCTTAGTCGAAGCCGGTTTGCCTATTTCCAGAGGGTGTCATGCGGAATGATTTTCTGGAGGCAGATTTCGTCTCCCATTTTTATGCTTTTCAGCAGTTCCACATCGACCTCACAGTCAAAGGCTTTTTCGAAAAGGACCTTGCTGTAACCGGTCGTGCATTGGCACCAGGTGTCCGTATCCAGCTTATCCACCTCGGCAAGCATCGGGCAGGGACAAAACGGAAACTGCAGATAGAGGTCCCCATCTTTGCAGGACAGGCCCGCCGCCCTCGCTTTCTCCTGGTTTGCGAATTCCTCCAAGTTGGACGACGACGCCATCAGCTCTTTCAGAAGCGAAAGCTTTTCGTCCATCCCGTATCCGCATTGACAGTTCATTCTGATCTGTTTCACGGCAGCACTGTCAAAGCGGTTTTCTAGTCTTCTCATGGCCGATTTTACCCATGCCGCGTTATCATCGGATGAAGACTGCCCGGCTTCTCCAAATGCGATTTTTGCCGCTGTTTCATCGTCGCTCGCGGCTTTGACTGCGCCAAATAATACTTGCTCTTGAATTTTTCTTATATCAAACATAATTAAACCTCAATTCTCAAATTTTCATGAGATGTGGGTTTAAGCCGCATGAAAAAAGCACACCGGAACAGTGTGCAAATACGACAAGGCATTTCACACAGCTTTTCCACTATCACTGTCATTCAAACGTACAACAAACAAAGGCTATACCGGATAGCCCTGGCTCATAGGTTATCTGACTTCAGCGATAGATCGGATCAAGCATGTGTAATGTCCTTTCAGGCTATAAATTTAACTATATATTACCATTCTTGAACCGTTTTGTCAAAGCCATATTGTCGTCAAGTAGGCCTTATTTTAGCATAAATCCGGGACAAAACGATGAGCTCGGATTGCCATTCCTTGGCTGCTCATGTATAATATTATCAATAATTAAAGTTTCAAAAGGAGAATAGCATGGCAAAAGCAAATTTGTCAGCCGCATTCTCTTGCAGTCTGGAGCAAGTCTGGTCGGCTGTTACTTCACTTGAAAACTATTCCTGGCGAAGCGACATAACTGAGATAAAAGTGACGGATGCGGGGAAAAAATTCGTAGAATATTCAAAGGACGGGTTTGCCACCACTTTTACCGTTACAGCATTTGAGCCTATGAAAAAGTATGCTTTTGATATGGACAATGAAAATATGCACGGCACGTGGGTTGGATTGTTCTCCGATGACCAAGGGAAAACAGTCATTGACTTCACGGAGGATGTGACTGCAAAGAAACTAGCCCTGAGGCCTTTTGTCGGGTTATACCTGAAGAAACAACAAGCCGCCTATGTGGCAGATTTGCGTAAGGCATTAGAGGCTTAGCAAATTCCAATCCGTCAGGTATTGGGAGGCTTATGAATACATACAGGACAAACGAAATAGCGCTTCTCACGGGTGTTCATCCGAATACCGTGCGTTTTTACGAGGAAGTGGGATTCCTGACGCCGCCGGAGCGTCTTAAAAACGGCTATCGGGTCTTTACGGAGCTGCACCTTAAGCAGATGGAGCTGGCGCGGCTTGCCATGCGCGCCGAGGTGCTCCAGAACGGGCTGCGAAAAAAGGCCACCCAAGTCATCCATCTTTGCGCCGCCCTTGACTTCGACCGCGCGATACAGGCGGCGCAGGAATACGAAGCGATGCTCACACGGGAGACGGAAAACGCAAAAGCCGCCATTGTCTCTGTGGAGGCCATACTGAACGGAAAACACAAGCCGGACGGCATGTCCCTTAAGCGCCGGGAGGCGGCGGAAAAGCTGGACGTGACCGTGGACACGCTCCGTAACTGGGAGCTGAACGGGCTGATCACTGTAAAGCGTCGGGAAAACGGCTATCGGGTCTACGATGCGGCGGATCTCGAACGTCTGAACATCATACGCACGCTCCGCTGCGCAAACTATTCGCTCTCGGCTATCCTGCGCCTTATGAACCATCTAGATAAGAATGAAGCCGCCCCGGTGGAAAAGATCCTGAACACGCCATCGGAACAGGAAGATATCGTTTCCGTCTGCGACCGGCTCATCATATCTCTGGAAAGCACGCGCAAAGACGCGTCGGAGATGCTCTCGCTGCTGGGAGCCATGCAGTCAAAATTTAAAACCATCCAGTAAGACACCAGACTTCGTTTCTTTGGTATTATTCTCGGTGTCAAAGAAACGGAGGATTATATATGCAAACATGGAAGAAGAAAACCGTCACCTTTCTCATCAGCCAGGGCGTCACGCTGTTCGGCTCGTCCCTGGTGCAGTTCGCGATCGTCTGGTATGTGACGCTCAAAACCTCATCCGGCGCGTGGGTATCGGCGCTGACCATTTGTTCGTTCGTCCCGCAGTTTTTGATTTCGTTCTTCTCCGGCGTGTGGGCAGACCGATATCCGAGAAAGCTTCTCATCATCCTGTCCGACACTGTCATCGCCGCCGCGACGCTGGCGCTTGCCCTTCTGATGCCGTTCATCGGTGAGGACACAAATCTGTTTTTCGCCCTGCTTGTCACGTCCGTGATCCGTTCCCTCGGCGCGGGCGTGCAGACGCCGGCAGTGGGCGCCATGATCCCGCAGCTTGTTCCGGAAGAGCACCTCATGCGCTTTAACGGCATCAACGCCACACTGCAGTCGGTGGTGCAATTCGCGGCTCCCGCGGCTGCCGGCGCCATTCTGACGTTCGGCACGCTGCGCAGCACGCTGTTCATCGACATTGCCACCGCTGTCATCGGTATTGGTATTCTGTCCTGCGTTGCCATCCCGAAGCAGGAGCGGAAAGAAGACGCGGTAACGCTCTCCGTTTTGACAGAAATGAAACAAGGCATGAAATATGCCTTCTCAAACGGTTTTATTGGGAAACTGCTGATTTCCTATGGAATCTTTATCTTTCTTGCCGTTCCCGCGGGCTTTCTCGCGACGCTGTTTGTGAGCAGGACCTACGGGGACAGCTACTTCTACCTGACGCTCGTGGAGCTGATTGGCTTCGCGGGCATGGCGGCCGGCGGCGTCCTCATCGGGACCTGGGGCGGCTTCCCAAACCGGGTGAAAACCCTGCTTGTCGGACTTGCCGCTTTCGGCGCGCTCGGCATAGGCATGGGCGCGATCAGGAGCTTTCCCGTCTATCTGGCGCTCATGGTGATTTACGGCGTTGCGCTCACCATGGTGCAGACCGCCGTCACGACGCTGATACAGGAAAAGTCGGAGGCGAGTATGCAGGGGCGGGTATTCGGCTTTTTAAGCGCCATGTACAGCGGCTGCCTGCCCATCGGAATGGCGGTGTTCGGCCCACTGGCGGACGTTATGCCCATGCGAATGTTGATGATCGTCACCGGCGGCGCGATGCTGATATTGGCCGGAGTTCTGCGGCTTGACAAAGGCGTCTACGGAAAAGGACAGGCGAATTGAGACAATCAGAAAAATCATTGTGAATAGCAGGGGAAATATTTTATGAAAACGCTGAATCAACTGATCAATGATTATACATGCCTTTTAAAGCAGGGCGAAGTACAGGCTGCATATCGAGGTATCATAGAGTTTGTTGGTAAATTGCGCGCTGATTATACCAAAAATTATCCGAACTACGATGTGAGCAGCGTCTACCAGGGCTACATGGATATGACCTATTTTTCATTGAGTACAAAACTTCTGAAGGATAAGGGGCTTAAAATCGCCGTCGTCTACCTGCACGACAAGGGCGGCTTCGAAGTATGGCTTTCCGCTCGGAACAGAGACATATCAAAAAGATACGAATCAGTGATAAGCAGTTTCAAGTCGGATGATATTTCAGTGTTTCATGATGTCGGCAATCTGGACGCTATCATAGAATGCACATTGACTGGAGCACCGGATTTCGAGGATCAGGCTTCGCTCATCGGTTTGATTGAACAGGGTGTCGAAAAGTTCGCGTCCGAAATGGAGAAGCTATTATGACGGTGTACTACGATATGTGCGAAAGCAACGGACGTGCCTTGATTTTACCAAGAGAAATCGAGGTTGTTCCGGCGGGAACAACGCTTCACTCTATGAGTGCAAGGGCAAAGAACGCAGAGTAT
>JAAYBH010000019.1 GCA_012718935.1 Clostridiales bacterium | reverse complement strand
AGATGATTTACCAGAACAAACCACAGAGGACCAGAGAGGGTGTTTTAAGGAGGGGTTAGTGGTTTTGTTTTAAGGGGTGTACAAAGGGTGTTTCAATGTAGTTGTAATAGTGAAATTGCTTTGAATATTAATAACTATGATAGGAGAATGTGAATTAAGGCTAGGCGTAAAGTCAAGCCTCGGAAGTTTAGATATTATAGGTATTTTTATTTCGAGTGAACGTGAAATTGTTATATACGTAAAGATATACTTATGAAGTTCCGTCGGGATGGAGGGCGCGAGCCATTGGTAATTATAATTGTAAACTAATTAATTACAAAGACCATATAGATTTCATATGCAGTGCCAATGCTACATACCAACGCTCACATTATGTTGTAACAAATCCTGAAAACCCTGACGATGGTTATGTGTCTGATGAAGCTCCGTTGGGAAGGGCGATTCTTGGTAAAAAAGCCGGACAGCATTTTTCTTATATAGTAGGTAATAATGTATTTGAAGGCAAAATTCTTGAGATTTTATCTCCAAATAGCAACGAAACTACTCATAATAAGTAAGATAAAACGTTAATGAGTAGAAAAACCTCAACTAGCCCTGATGAAGGCTAGTTGAGGTTTTTAAATACGCCCGACAAGATTCGAACTTGCGACCTTCAGAGTCGGAGTCTGACACTCTATCCAACTGAGCTACGGGCGCGTATGCTTAAGGCCTTGACGGCCGCCCCCGGGTTAGATGAGGGCGAGTGACATTATATCAAAAACAGGTCTCCGTGTAAAGTAAGGTTTGTTCAATAAACATTAATATTTCACCGGCACGTACAATATATATGGTATTGATAATAACGCCCGTGTCATGAGCCGGACCCTCCCATGAGTTCATTAAGCGGCGTAGAAGAGAAAGGATGGCGCATATGGCATACGAGGAAAAATATAAGCAGGCCGAGCTGCCGCACAATGTGATTATGGAAAGCCGGAAAAAAATCTCCGTATCAGGGGTGGATGATGTCGAGAGCTTCGACGAGAACGAGATTGTCATGAGCACATCCCAGGGCGTTCTGATTGTCCGGGGCAGAGAGCTCAGAATTGAAAAACTGAGTCTGGACAGCGGAGATGTTGTAATGGAAGGCGAAATTGACAGGCTCGAATATGAGGATGATGTCAAGGTGTCCGGCGGGCTGTTCTCACGCCTTTTTAAATAAATCATGGAAATATCAATCTCTCATCAGCTTATCCAGGCGGCTTCCTCCCTTTTTTTGGGGGCAGCCGCCGGATTCTTGTATGACTTTTTTCGTGTCATCCGCCACAGGACACGCTCAAATACCGTAACGGCCGTGACGGACTTTTTGTTTTGGGTCATCATCGGAGCCGCGCTGTTTCTCCTTGGTCTTTCGCTGGGGGAGGGCCGCCAGCGCATTTTTATGGATATCATTGCCATCCTCGGCGGTATTTTATACTTCTGTACGCTGAGCCGGTTTACCGTATTATTATGCAATAAGCTTGCCGACATTTTTGTTTTTATTTTCTTCTGCCTGTCAAGACCTTTCGTTTGGTCATATATGGCTTACAAAAAAATAAGCAATTTTCTCAAAAACATCTTTCTTTATCAGCATAAATGGTTTAGAATATATGCCGATAATAAGTTATGGCCGGGTATGAAAAAAAAGCATGCAGACGGCCATAATAAGGGCAGTTATCGGTCCGATCGGATGGAGGGAGTCATTCATGAGGCTGAAAAGGGCAGGTATTATTACGAAGATCGTAATATTCGCTCTGGTCGTTTACGCGTCGGTGACCCTCATCAATCTCAGAGCGCAAATAGACGCCGCCCGCGTGCAACAGCTCGCTCTCAAGGAGCAGGTGACGGAAAAAGAAACGTCAACCGCCGAACTCCAATACGAAATTGAACACAGCGAGGATGAAGATGTCATCGCCAACGTCGCCCGGGACGATTTGAATCTCGTTAAACCCGGCGAAAAAGTATTCATTGATACCGGCAATTAAGCTACGTATTTTTTCATAATATACAATGAGAGGGTATTACTTTTCATATGGAGTTTGAAGTGGGATCGATCATGACGGGCAAAATCACCGGCATCACCAAGTTTGGTGCTTTTGTCACGCTCGCGCCGGGTAAATCAGGGCTTGTACATATATCGGAAATTGCCAATTCGTATGTCAACGATATAAGGGAGCATTTGTCGGAAGGCCAGGAGGTGACCGTCAAGGTCATTGGCTTTGATGAGAGCGGCAGGATCAATTTGTCAATAAAAGCCGCTCTGCCGCAGCCTGTCCGTTTCAAGTCTGAGGCGCCCCGCAGGAGTCCGCCGCCTCCGAACACCCGCCAGCAGCAAAACGACAGGGCTTTCAGCCCTCAGCCTGTCCCGGAGCCCTCCTTTGAGGATAAGCTGAAGCGCTTTATGCAGGATTCCGACAGTAAAATTTCAGGTTTGAAGCAATACGCCGATAAGAAAAATCCCCGCCGGCGAGGCGGGAAGTGAGCATAAACATAAAAAGCCCGCAAAAGCGGGCTTTTTATGTTTATTTGTATACTGAAACATGATATGATCGATAAGAACAAGCCGTCAAGAAAATTGGTTGTTATCTGGAGTGACACGCATGGACAATACACGTGATATGGGTTTGTCTGATTTTAACCTGAAGCCGTCAGGCTCCTATCTGAACAGTCTTTCGGATTTTGCCGACCTGCTCGGTACGATTGAAAAGGCGGATAACGCGGCAAAAGAGCTTCTCGTGGAAACAGGCGGCGCGCTGAAAGAGACGGCGCCGAAAACAAAGGCTGAGAAAGCTCCCGGTAAACCTGATCTTAACACACTCCTGAAACAGCTTGACGCGCTCGTCGGGCTTGAAAAAATTAAGGCGAATGTCAAGAGTCTCATCAATCTTGTCAAGGTTCGCAAGCTTCGCGAGGAAAACGGACTGACCGTACCGCCGATGTCTCTGCACATGGTTTTTATGGGCAACCCGGGAACCGGAAAAACAACCGTCGCGCGTATTCTGTCGGAACTCTATTGCGCCATCGGGGTGCTGTCAAAGGGCCACCTGGTCGAAGTGGACAGGTCCGGTCTCGTCGCCGGCTTCGTCGGGCAGACGGCCATTAAAACCGGCGACGTAATAAAAACCGCACTGGGAGGCATCCTCTTCATCGACGAGGCATACGCGCTCTCCTCAAAAGACGCAACCAATGATTTCGGTCATGAAGCTATTGAAACGCTTCTGAAATTGATGGAGGACCACCGTGACGACTTTATCGTGATCGTTGCCGGCTATGAAGATTTGATGGAGGGCTTTATCTCCTCCAACCCCGGTCTGGAGTCGCGCTTTAACAGATACTTTATATTTCAGGATTATGGAAGCGACCAGCTGAACACGATCTTTGAAAACATGTGCGACAAAAACGAGTATGTTCTTGACGAGGCTGCAAAAGAATATGCAAAGGAATATTTCAATGACCTTTACGAGTCACGGGACGCAAACTTCGGCAACGCCCGCGACGTCCGCAATTTCTTCGAGGACGTCGTCTCCGTCCACTCCGACCGAGTCTCCTGCATCGAAAAACCCTCAAGGGACGACCTCATGACCTTTACGAAGGACGATTTGAAAAAAGCTTCGGAGATGTAAGCAGACACCCTATCTTAAATGGAATAAAATTGGAGGGAAAATTATGCTCACCGCAAAACAAAATTTTCTGGAAACAATTAAACGCGGCGGGAAGCCGGACCGGATTGTCAAGCAGTTTGAGGGGACGGTTTTTTTGCCCGGAGACCCTGTGGCGCTGTTCGTCCGGGGCCAGCGATATATGGGGATGCCACCCACAAAGGACAAATGGGGGACGGAGATCATGTGGCCTGACGGTATTCCGGCGGCTATGCCCCATGTGACCGAAGCCAACAAGGTCATCAAGGACATCACCTGCTGGCGTGATTTTGTCAAGGTGCCTGATCTGATTGCCAACTGCTCCGCCGATGAGTTGTGGGAGCCTTACCTGGAACGCGTCAGGGCAGTAGACCGTGAGAACAATCTCGTTATGGCTTTTGCACCCACAGGCGTATTTGAGCGCCTGCACTTTTTGATGGGCTTTGAAGATATGTTCATAAACTTAATGACGGAACCGGAAGCCATGAAAGATCTGGCAGACGCTATCGGCGAATACCGTTACAGGGGTATGAAGCTTATGGTCGACCACGTTCACCCCGACGTTCTCCATTCACACGATGACTGGGGAAGCAAGCAGAATCTATTCATCCAACCGGAACTGTGGCGTGAATATATAAAACCCCAATATGCGAAGGCATACGGTTATGTGCATGAAAACGGCGTCATCATTGAGCACCATGCCGATTCCTTCTGCGAGCAGATCGTGGAAGACATGGTTGATTTGCATATCGACGTCTGGCAGGGTGTTCTGCCTCAGAACGATATCGTGAGAATTCAAAAGCAGCTGGGCGGCCGTATGGCGCTCATGGGCGGTATTGACGCTGCCATCGTCGACAGGGCAGACGCGACGGAAGAAGAGATCCGCACAGAAACACGCCGCGTTCTGGAAACCTACTGCCCGAACGGCAACTTCATTCCCTGCATCACTTATGGCGGCCCGGGGACGATCTACCCGCAGGGCGACCAGTTTATCAATGACGAGATCGATCGATACAACCGCGAGGTATACGGCATTCAGGCATAAGCCTCCCACAGCAGCAAATGGCGCAAGTCCGGCCTGTCCGGACTTGCATTTTTTGTTGGCTTTCGTTAAAAAAAACGCCCGATTATTATGAATATCTATTGAATTATTCAGAACTCCTGCAGGACTCTTGACGTTTTGTTTCACCTAAGTTAATATTGGGTTAACATATATTCATATTTTTGTTAAAAATGATTTTTATGAACTGATATGCCATAATCCGTGCCGCTCGCATGGTTTTTTCTTTATGGACAAATTTTCTTCATCACATTAGCGCTATACCTAGTTATCAGGTTGCTTTGATAAATCTTTCGCATCCAGCTATTGTAACTAAAGATTGGAAATGCTTTAAAAAGCATGACTGACCTTTTGTGAGTAAATTATGGAGGTAAAAAATGAAAAAAATTCTTAGTATTGTTCTTGTATTGGTTCTCGCCGTCGGTCTCCTTTCTGGCTGCGGCGGCAGCAAAGGCACCATCAAGGTCGGCATCCTGGGCTGCCACACCGGCGAATATGCCCAGTACGGTATGGCCGTACAGAACGGCGTCATGCTGTATATCGAAAAGCTGAATGCCAGCGGCGGTGTCAACGGCAAGCAGATCGAAACCATCATCTATGACGACAAGGGCGACGGAACGGAAGCCGTCACCGCCTTTAACCGTATGGTTGACGACGGTATTACAGCGCTGATTGGCTCGGTGCTGTCCGGCTCCACAATGGCTGTCGTCGGTGAATCCAGCCTCATAAACATGCCCCAGATCTCCGCTTCGGCAACAGCGGCAGGCGTCACTGTCGGCGAGGACGGCAAAGTCTTCACCAATATGTTCCGCACCTGCTTCATCGATCCGTTCCAGGGAGAAAAAATGGCTCAGTATGCCAGCGAAATCCTGAAAGCCAAGACGGCAGCCGCCATCTTTGAAACAGGCAACGATTACGCCGTCGGCCTGAAGGACGCTTTCGTCGCCAAATGCGAAACGCTCGGCATCACTGTTGTCGCCGACGAGGGCTACTCCAAGGGCGATAAGGATTTCAAGAGCCAGCTGACCAACATCAATGCCAAGGGCGCGGATGTCATCTTCTGCCCCAACTATTACGAGGATGACGGCCTTATCGTCACGCAGGCCCGCCAGATCGGCATCAAATCCACCTTCCTTGGCGGAGACGGCTGGGCGAAGGTCTCCGAATACGCTTCCGCCGCCGACCTCGAAGGCAGTGTTTACTGCTCCCCGTACGCTCCGGGCTCTTCCGACGCGGTCAAGCAGTTTGAAGCAGAGTATTCCGCGAAGTACAATGAGACCGCCGGTATGTTTGCAGCTCTTGGATATGACGCGGCAATCGTCATGACTGACGCGCTCAAAAAAGCCGAGGAAAAGGGCCTGAAAGCCGGCAAAGACGATTATAAAGCTGCTGTCATTGACGCTATGAAGAATACAAGTTCCGTCGGCATCACCAGCACCTATGCGTTCGACGAGTTCAACAACCCGATCAAGCAGGCCGTTATCATCAAGATTGAGGGCGGCAAAGAAAACTTCTCACAGATGTTCTAATCTGAAGCTCAATTACCATGCGGAAGGACAAATTTGTCTCTTCCGCATGGTTTCCTTTGCCGGCACTTGCCGGTGTATTCATATAATTTAGAAATTTCCATTGTAATGATGCCGCAATCGTTGTTATAATGTTTTTGTCTTTTCCCCTGCAGCCGGTGCGCTGCATCAAATTCTAACAGTGAAAGAATGAGAGAAGATGTCTGATTT